>JAUXOM010000081.1 GCA_030682175.1 Rhodocyclaceae bacterium | reverse complement strand
CCCTTGTATGTTCTGCTTTTAAGGAATATAAAAAATGATGTTGAGGCTGTGGAGTTTGTGGGCAAAGGGGTGCGCGGTGGATAAGTCGCGGCTTTTTGCGACTTATCCACGGCAAGCGCCCCGGTTCGCTGGCGGTTTTTTGCCGGCGAATTGTCCACAAAATCCACAGCCTTGTTTTTTGGTTTCGGTGCGGCAGCTCGTCCAGCCCTGGGGAGACATCAAGCCCGTGGGAGAGCAAAGAGCGTCGCGCCGATTTTTCTCGAAGAACCCGAACGGTTGCTTGGGCCAGTAAGCCCGCATTTTTGCAAGGATGGGTGATGAGATGAACGCGAATCAAACTGAATCTTTTGTCGGCATTGATGTTGCCAAGAATACCCTGGATATCCGGCTTGAGCCGGCGGGGGAAAGCCTGCATGTTGCGTACGACGACGCCGGCATCGCGGAAATTCGTCAGCGCCTGCTCGCCCTGGCGCCGACCTTGATTGTGATGGAGGCGACCGGCGGTTTGGAAACGCGGTTGGCATGCGAGTTGGCGGCGTGCGGTTTGCCGGTGGCGGTGATCAATCCGCGCCAGGCGCGTGATTTCGCCAAGGCCACCGGACAGTTGGCGAAGACCGATCAGGTCGATGCCGCCGTACTGGCCCACTTCGCCTGCGCCATCCGACCCGCAGTGCGCGTCCGCAAAGATGCCGATACGCGCGATCTGGACGATCTGGTCACGCGGCGGCGTCAGTTGATTACCATGCGCGTTCAAGAGACGCTCCGGCTGGGTAGCGCTGAATCCAAGGCGCTGCAGAAAAACTTGAAGCAGCATATTGCTTGGCTGGACAAGCAGATCACGAGTCTCGATGGCGACCTGACCGGACGCTTGCGCGCATCCGACGTCTGGCGTGCGAAAGACGATCTGCTGCAAGGCATTCCCGGTGTCGGCAAGGTGACCACGGTGACCTTGCTGGCCAAGTGCCCGGAACTGGGGCAACTCAATCGGCGCGAGATCGCCAAATTGTCGGGTGTCGCCCCCTTGGCCAACGACAGCGGTAAGCATCGCGGCAAGCGCTTTGTTTGGGGCGGTCGCGCCGATGTGCGTGCTGTCCTGTACATGGCGACGGTATCTGCCATTCGATGCAATCCAGCCATCAAAGCTTTCGCCGACCGCCTCAAGCAAGCCGGCAAACCTGCCAAGGTCGTCATCGTCGCGTGCATGCGAAAACTGCTGACGATCATGAATGCCATGCTGAAAAATAATGCGCCTTGGACACCAAAAACCGCTTGACTTGGAACACGGTTGCTCCCCCAACCCATCCCGTGCGGGAGGGGTGACTGTGTTTTTGCCTCCGGCCGCCGCTACGCGGCTTAACGCCGGCTTTGCCGGCATGAGCCTACGCCGCAACGGCGCGACTACTGCGGGGGTGCTTTTCTCCTCTGGCGGGAAAGGGACCGGGGGAAAGGCTGCCGGGGGTGAGCGGATTGTCCGTCGGGCTATCCGCCCAGCCCACGGCGGTATTGGATCGCCTCGGCGATATGCGGAGCGCGGATGATGTACTCGCCGGCCAGGTCCGCAATGCTGCGGGCAACCTTGAGAATGCGGTGGTAGGCGCGCGCCGAGAGGTCGAGACGGGTCAGCGCCTGTTTGAGCAAGGCGGCCCCGGCACAATCGGGCAGGCAATGCTGCTCGATTTCCTCCGGCGTTAGCGCCGCATTGGGTTTGCCTTGCCGGGCGATTTGCCGTTCTCGTGCAATGGCGACGCGTTCGCGTACCCGCCCTGATGCTTCGCCCGTGGCGCGGCCGGTCAGATCCGCTTCGCTGACCGCCGGCACCTCGACCATCAGGTCGATACGGTCGAGCAAGGGGCCGGAGAGCTTGCCGCGATAGCGCGCGATCTGATCGGGCGTGCAGCGGCACTTGCCGTTGCCGTGGCCGAGCCAGCCGCAGGGGCAGGGGTTCATCGCCGCCACCAGCTGGAAGCGCGCCGGGAATTCGGCGCGGCGCGCCGCACGGGCGATGCGGATGTAGCCGGTTTCGAGCGGTTCGCGCAGCGCTTCGAGCACGCGGCGTTCGAATTCGGGCAACTCGTCGAGGAACAAAACGCCGTGATGGGCGAGAGAAATCTCGCCGGGACGCGGCACGCCGCCGCCGCCCACCAGCGCCGGCCCCGAAGCCGAGTGGTGCGGCGCCTGAAACGGGCGCTGTGCCCAGCGTTCGATGGCGAAGCCGCCGGCCAGCGACTGCACGGCGGCGCTTTCCAACGCTTCGTTTTCCGTCATGGGCGGCAGCAGACCGGGCAGCCGTTGCGCCAGCATCGATTTGCCCGAACCCGGCGGGCCGCTCATCAACAGGCTGTGGCCGCCGGCCGCCGCAACTTCCAGCGCGCGCTTCGCGGGCGCCTGCCCCTTGATGTCGGCAAGGTCGCAGGCAAAAGTCGGCGCTGGCGGGACGGCGGGTAGCTGCGGTGCCAGCGGCTGTGCGCCAGTGAGATGGGCGCAGACATCAAGCAAGCCGCGCGCCGGCAGGATGGTGGCACGCGTCACCAGCGCGGCTTCGGCGGCGCTGGCCGCCGGCAGCACGAAGGCGCGTCCCGCGCCGGCAGCCGACAGGCACATGGCCAGCGCACCGCGCACCGGGCGCAGTTCCCCCGACAGCGACAGTTCTCCGGCAAATTCGTGTTGATCGAGAGTCGGGGCCTTGAGCTGACCCGAGGCGACCAGAATCCCCAGCGCGATGGGCAGGTCGAGACGACCGGACTCTTTCGGCAGGTCGGCCGGCGCCAGATTGACCGTGATGCGGCGCGCGGGAAATTCAAAGCCGCTGTTGAGCAGGGCGGCGCGGACACGGTCGCGGGACTCCTTGACCTCGGTTTCCGGCAGTCCGACCAGCGTGAATGAAGGCAAGCCGTTGGCCAGATGCACCTCGACCGCGACTTCCGGAGCGGCGAGACCGGCGAGCGCGCGGCTCTTCAGAACGGCGAGCGACATGGATGCGAGCGGCGGGGCTGGAACATCACTCCCACTTGAGTTCCTTGTAAGGCGGCCTGAACGGACCCGACAGGACGGCCGGGGTGCGCTGCCGCGTGGCGCCGATATTGAGCACGATGTTCAGCTGGCCGCGGATGTCGCCCTGGTTATTGATGTCGGCAGTGCCGGTCGCGTTGATCGCGCCGACGTCGAAGACCAGTTTGCGCAGCTGCGTTCGGCCATCCTGATGGGTAACGCGCCCGGTCAGCTTTTTGAACTGCGTCTTGCCGCCGCTTTCGCCCTTCATCATGCGGCCGAAATCGATGCCGGAGAGCGTGCCCTTGTCGATGCTGAAGTCACCGGCAAACCGGCGCATGGCCATTGCATTGCCGTTGTCATGGATGGGCAGCAGGAAATCCACCTTGCCGTCGAGACGGCCGTTCTCCATGAAGCCCGCAAGGGGCTTGCCAATGTCGATCATCCGCGCCGTCGCCGTGCCTTCAATGCTTGCCGCGGAACCCCAGGCCAGGCGTGCCTTGCCGCTGAGCGAGCCGCCATGGAGCGTCGCGTTGAAAGTGTCGAACTGCAGACCACGGCGATCAAGCCTGCCGTTGGCCGTCAGTTCGTCGAAGACTGGCGATCCGTTGAACGGCAGGGGCGCCCCCTTCAGCTTCATCTCCAGCCGCACCGCAGCGCCGCCGGTGAGATTCAGTTCGATCTTCTGGTCGGTACTGACGATGCCAATACTGCGCCAGTTGCCGTCAGCGCCCAGCTCAAGGGTGGCGTCGAACGCCGGTAACTTCGTTTCCGGTAGTTCCAGCCTGACATTGTTTACCTTCAGCTGCCGCAGTTTCAATGTTGGCGACTGCGACCTGCCGAAGAGCAGCCATTCCAGTCCTTCCGCATTGACCACCGCGCCATCGACCTGCAATGATTCCAGCGCGTTGGCGGATTTGTCGAACAGGGCGCCCAGCGAGGTGCGCACCGTCACGCGCGATGCCACGACCTGCCCGGAGTTGCCAATCGTGACCCCCTCGAACCGCCATTCCGCATGCGGCAGGAAGCTCGCGCGCAATGCCTTGATCTTGACCGGCTGCTGCAGCTGGGCGCTGGCGGCCTGTTCGAATGCCGGGATGCGGTCGTTGAAGGACATCAGGCTGACTGCGGCCACTGTGCCACCGATCACCAGCACCAGGCCGATCGCCACCCACTTGCCCCACTTGACTGGTGCCTTGCGCACAGCAGGAACTCGCTCGGCGGCGGCTTTTCTCGCCTCCTCCGCGGCTTCCTTCCGCGCTCGTTCCTCGGCTTTCGCCATGGCACGTGCTTCGGCTTCCCGGTGTGCCTGTTCCTCCTCTTCCCGACGGACCTGTTCTTCTGCCTCATGCCGGGCGCGTTCTTTGGCTTCTTTCCGTTCCCGTTCTTCCTGTTCGCTCCGGGCCCGCTCTTCCGCTTCCTGGCGCGCCTTCTCTTCCACGGCTCGGCGCGCTTGCTCCTCTACTTCCCGGCGGGCGCGTTCTTCGGCTTCCCTTCTCGCCTTCTCTTCCGCTTCCGCCCTCGCGCGGGCTTCGGCTTCCTGCCGTTCTTGTTCTTCCTCGGCTCGGCGTGCTTGTTCCTCTGCGTCCCGGCGGGCCTGTTCTTCGGCCTCTTTCCGTGCCCGTTCTTCCTGTTCGCGGCGGGCTCGCTCTTCCGCTTCCGCCTTGGCTCGCGCTTCGGCTTCCTGACGCGCTTTCTCTTCCTCAGCACGGCGTGCTTGTTCTTCTGCCCTACGCCGGGCGCGTTCTTGAAAAGCCTCTTTCCGTACCCGTTCTTCCTGTTCGCGCCGGGCTTGCTCTTCTGCTTCCCTTCGCGCCTTCTCTTTCGCTTTCGCCTTGGCCCGCTCTTCCGCTTCCGACTTGACTCGCGTTTCGGCTTCCTGATGCGCTTTCTCTTCCGCGGCACGGCGTGCCTGCTCCTCTGCTTCTTGTCGGACGCGTTCTTCGGCCTCTTTCCGCGCCCGTTCTTCCTGTTCGCGGCGGGCTTGCTCTTCGGCTTCTTTTCGCGCCTTCTCTTCCGCTTTCGCCTTGGCCCGCTCTTCCGCTTCCGCCTTGGCTCGCGTTTCGACTTCCTGACGCGATTTCTCCTCGGCCTCATGCCTGATTTTTTCCTCAGCCTCACGGCGCGCGCGCCCCCCGGCCTCTGCCCCCTTTTTTCTAATAGGCCGACTGCCCGCTGCCGGGAGCGGCGCGGTGAAATCCAGATTTTCGAGCGAGTCATCCTCGCTGGGTGCCGCAACTTTCCGGACTTCCGGCGTACGTGGGGGCAATCTCCCCCGCGGTGCGGGGATGGAGTGCACTTCCAGAACCACCGGATGGATGAAGCCCTCATTGACGAGGCTCTTGAGGCCTTGCTGCAAGTCGTATTCCGACCAGTCGCGTGACAGCCTGCCAATCAACTCGCCAAACGTGGCCTTGCCATCGATTTCCTTCAGCAGGTTGCGCTGGCTGCGCGACAGCATCTTGGTTTTGCCGATGGCTTCGCGCAGCCCCTTGGCGCTTTTGGAGAAGATGGAGGTCTTTTCCATTCGCTTCCTGTTTCGTCCCGATCGGCTAATCAGGTTTGGCGGCGTCCCTCGAGTTCGGCGATCTTCGCCTCGAGGGTGGCGAGACGTGCCTGGGCGCGGGTCAATATCTCTTTCTGCACCTCGAAATCCTCGCGCGTGACCAGATCGAGACGGGCAAAGGAGGACGTCAGCATGGCGCGCAGGTTTTTTTCAATGTCGGCGGCCGGTGTGGCGGCCAGTGCCGCGGAAATCTGGGCGCTCAGGCCTTCGAGAAATTTCGGATCGAGCATGGCAGGAGAAATGCTGAATGGGATGCGGGAGTGTAGCACTGGCAATTTCTCCTGGTGATTATTGCGCTGCGGCGTAAATAAGCACCAATGTGGTGCGCAAGACATCGAATGTGGCTCACTTTAGTGCATTTGAAAGCCAGCGATATTCGTAATGCTTTTCCGGAATGGCCTATAAGTATATGAACTCAATGTAAATATCATGGCTGGCATGCAATGTGCTCAGTCTTTCATGCACGTACTTTCCCCTGCAACCAATCTGGAGACCCTCATGAACAAGAAACTGATCGCCGCCGCACTGTTTGGCTCATTCGTCGCTCCCCTTTCCGTCCTCGCCGCCGATGCTCCGGCCACGCCCGAACATTCCTTCACCGGGAACCTCACACTGGCTTCGGAGTACATCTATCGCGGCATCGGCCAGACCAACCGCAAACCGGCTTTGCAGGGCGGTCTTGACTATGCCCATGCAAGCGGCCTGTATGCCGGCGTCTGGGGTTCGAACATTTCCTGGCTGTCCGATCTGGGCGGCATCAGTTCAAGTGTCGAGATCGATGTGTATGGCGGCTACAAGGGAAATTTCACCGAAGACTTCAGCTATGACGTCGGCGTGCTGACCTACAACTACCCTGGCAGCTACCCGTCCGGTTTCACCAAGGCGGATACCACCGAGATCTATGCCGGGCTGGGCTGGAAATGGCTGTCAGCCAAATATTCGCACACCGTCTCCAGTCACATCTTCGGCTGGACGGGATCCAATGGCACTGACAACACACGTGGCAGCGGCTATCTGGAATTGAACGCGAGCCACGACCTTGGCGATGGCTGGGGCATTAACGGACACGTCGGCCGCCAGCGTATCAAGAACAACAGCGACGCGTCCTACACCGACTGGAAGGTCGGCGTCACGAAGGCAGTGAGCTATGGCACCTTCGGCTTGGCCTATGTCGATACCAATGCCAAGGGTGATGCTGGCGAGCCGTACCGCAACGCCTTCAACAAAGATCTTGGCAAGGGTCGTCTGCTCGCCACCTTTAGCAAATCATTCTGAGTCCTGACTGCGCCCCCAACCCAATCGCTCAAGGAGAAATCATGAAACTCGTTACCGCCATCATCAAGCCGTTCAAGCTTGACGAGGTGCGTGAGGCCCTCGCCGCCGTCGGCGTGCAGGGCATCACCGTCACCGAGGTCAAGGGCTTCGGCCGGCAGAAGGGGCACACGGAGCTGTATCGTGGCGCCGAATACGTTGTCGATTTTTTGCCCAAGGTAAAGGTCGAAGCCGCCATCAAGTCCGAACTGCTTGAACAGACCATCGAAGCCATCGAGAAGTCCGCCAGCACCGGCAAGATCGGCGACGGCAAGATCTTCGTTTTCGACCTTGAGCAGGTCGTCCGCATCCGCACCGGTGAAACCGGCACGGAAGCACTCTAAGGAGAGCGCATCATGAAGAAACTGCTCGCAATCTTGCTGACGGCCATCAGCCTGTTAGGCATGTCGGGCGTCGCGCTGGCGGAAGAAAAGCCCGCTGACGCCTCACCCGCCGCAGCCGTCGTAGCTGTCGCCACGGCAGAGGCTCCGGCCGCTGCCGAAGCGCCCGCCGCCGCCCCCGTCCCCAACAAGGGTGACACGGCGTGGATGATGATCGCCACCATCCTGGTCATCCTGATGGTCATCCCCGGCCTGGCGCTGTTCTACGGCGGCCTGGTGCGCGCCAAGAACATGCTCTCGGTGCTGATGCAGGTGTTCGTCATCTTCTCGCTGATCAGCGTGCTCTGGGTGATCTACGGCTACAGCCTGGCCTTTACCGGCGGTTCCGCGTTCATTGGCGGCTTCGACAAGCTGTTCCTGTCCGGCGTCACCGCGGAGTCCCTTGGCGCGACCTTCAGCAAGGGTGTGTATATCCCGGAGCTGACCTTCGTCGTCTTCCAGGCCACCTTCGCCGCCATCACCACGGCCCTGATCGTCGGCGCCTTTGCCGAGCGCATGAAGTTTTCCGCCGTACTGCTGTTCTCGGTGCTGTGGTTCACCTTCAGCTACCTGCCGATGGCGCACATGGTCTGGTATTGGGATGGTCCGGATGCTATTACCGATGCCGCCGCGCTTGAGAAGGTGGTAGCCGGTGCCGGCTTCCTGTGGGCCAAGGGCGCACTCGACTTCGCCGGCGGTACGGTGGTGCATATCAACGCCGCCGTGGCCGGTCTGGTCGGTGCCTTCCTGATCGGCAAGCGCGTCGGTTACGGCAAGGAGCCGATGACCCCGCACAGCCTGACGCTGACGATGGTGGGTGCCGCGCTGCTGTGGGTGGGCTGGTTCGGCTTCAACGCCGGTTCCAACCTCGAAGCGAACGGCCTGGCTGCACTGGCGATGGTCAACACGCTGGCTGCCACCGCCGCGGCGACGTTGTCCTGGATGGTCGCTGAATGGCTGTTCAAGGGCAAGCCCTCGATGCTGGGTGCTGCGTCGGGTGCGGTTTCTGGTCTCGTCGCGATCACCCCGGCTTGCGGTTTCGTCGGTCCGATGGGTGCGATCATCATCGGTCTGCTGGCTGGCGTGCTCTGCCTCTGGGGCGTGAATGGCCTGAAGAAGATGCTCGGTGCAGATGATTCGCTCGACGTGTTCGGTGTGCATGGCGTGGGCGGTATCGTCGGCGCTATCCTGACGGGCGTCTTCGTCTCCCCGGCCCTTGGCGGTACCGGCGTGTATGACTACGTGACCAATGCTGTGGGTGAGTTCAACATGGTCGCACAAGTCACCAGCCAGATCTGGGGTGTGGGTGTGGCCATTGTCTGGTCCGGTGTCGTCGCTTTCATCTGCTACAAGATCGTCGATGTGCTGGTTGGCCTGCGGGTGCCGGAAGATGAAGAGCGCGAAGGCCTCGACATCGCGTCCCACGGCGAATCGGCTTACCACTACTGACCCTTGCTCACCGCCCCCCGCCCGCCGGCGGGGGCGACTGACTGGCGGACACTTCCTACCAAGGGGGTGTCCGTTTTTTTCGCCGTTTGAGGGGTAGAATTGATACTTTACGCATAGACCAGAAGGCCTTTGTCAATGCCGACTGACCGCGACATTTTGCAGTTCGTGGAAGCGCTCCCGCTGCCAGATATCCCTGCCGTTACGCGGCAACCCTGGCACGTGCTCGTCGTCGACGATGATCCCGACGTACACGACACCACCCGGCTGGCGCTGGATGGCGTGACGATCCTCGATCGCCCGCTGCTGCTGCTGCACGCTTTCACGGCGGCGACCGCGGTCGAGTTGTTGCGCAAGGATCGCGCCGTGGCGGTGGTCCTGCTCGATGTCGTCATGGAAACCCCGACGGCCGGTCTGGCAATCATTGCGAAAATCCGCGAGGAACTCGGCCTGCACGACACGCGCATCATCCTGCGCACCGGCCAGCCCGGTTACGCGCCGGAACTTGAAACGGTGCGTCGCTATGACATCAACGATTATCACAACAAGGGCGAACTGACCCGCGACCGCCTTTACGTCGCCCTGTCAACGGCGCTCCGCGCCTACGACCAGCTCGCGCGCGTGGCAGCGCTTTCCGAACGGCTGGAAAACCAGGCCTATTTCGACGCGCTGGTCGACCTGCCCAACCGCAACGCCTTCATCGAGGCCATCGACCGCCGCGTTGCCGCAAGCGGAAGCCAGGATAATGTGCTGGCCCTGATCGACATCGACGAATTCGCTGAAATCAACGACATGTTCGGCCACGGCTATGCCGACCGGCTGCTCGCGGCCATTGCGCGGCGAATCGAACGCAGCATGGGCGATGAAGAGGGTAGCGTCCTGATCGCCCGGGTCGGCACCGACACCTTCGGCGTGTTTGGCCGTGCCGATCTGCTGTCACCCCGCTTGCTGCAGGCGATTTTTGCCGCGCCTTTCGCGCTGGACGACAGCGAACATACCGTCTCGGTGGCCGTTGGCCTGGTCCGGCTGGCGGAAATTCCCGACGGCGGGGCGGCCGACCGCTTGAAGGATGCCTCGCTCGCGCTGAAGCGCGCCAAGGCAAGCGGTCACGGCCAGAGCGCCTGGTTTACTCCCGCCATTGGTCACGAAACCCGCGAGCGCACGCGCCTGCTGCATGCCCTGCGGCGGGCTTACGACCATGATCACCTGTTTCCCGTCTATCAGCCGCAATTTTGCCTGGCGACCGGCAGGATTGTCGGCTTCGAAGCGCTGATGCGCTGGAAGAACGAGGCAGGCGATTTCGTCACGCCCGACAGCTTCATTCCAGTGGCGGAAAATTCCGGACTGATCGTCAGCCTCGGCGCGTGGATGCTGCACATGGCACTGTGCGCCGCGTGCGAACTGCGCCGTGCCGGGTTGACCGACTTTCGCATGGCCGTGAATGTCTCGGTGGTGCAGTTCCGCCACCGGGATTTTCTGGCCATGCTCGATACGGCGCTGGAAGCAACCGGTGCCAAACCGCAAGAACTTGAACTCGAGATCACCGAATCGGTGGCCATGATGGGCGGGGGCGTCATTGCGGAGACCTTCGCGGCGTTGAAGGCGCGCGGGGTCGGCCTGGCCATCGACGACTTCGGCACCGGCTTTTCCTCGTTGTCCTATCTTGACCAACTACCCGCCGACCGCATCAAGATCGACCGCGCGTTCGTCCAGTCCCTCGACTGCGGCGAGCGCGGCGGACGTATCGCCGAAATGGTGATTCCGCTGGGGCGGAGCCTCGGCATGCAGGTCATCGCCGAGGGCGTGGAAACCGCGCGGCAGGCCGAATGCCTGCGGGCGCTGGGCTGCGACGAGGCGCAGGGTTATCTGTTTGCCCGGCCAATGCCATTGCCCGACCTGCTGCAGTGGGTGCGCGCCTACAAGACCGCAACGCCATGAAAACGTGGCCGTGGGTCTTTGCCCTGCTACTGACGCTGGCCGCTTGCGCGCCGCCAGAACCGCTGAAGCTGGGTTTCCTGGCAGGGCTGTCCGGACGCGGGGCCGACCTCGGCACTGCCGGCCGCAATGGTGCTCTGCTCGCCGTCGATGAGTTCAATGCGCAGGGCGGCATTCACGGGCGACCGGTGGAGCTGCTCGTTCGCGATAACGAACAATCGGCTGAAGCGACCGCCGCGGCAGTCGAACGACTGGCGGCGGACGGCGTGGTGGCGGTCATCGGCCCCCTGTTGAGCACCGTCGCGCAGACCGCCGTCCCGGTCGCGGATAAACTCGGTCTGGTCATGGTCAGCCCGAGTGTGACGGCCTCCGAGTTCGCCAACAAGGACGATCTGTTTTTCCGTGTCGCCTCGACCACGCAGGACAACACACGGCGTAGCGCGGAAGCGCAATACGCGCGCGGCCTGCGCCGCATCGCCATTGCCTACGACCAGGTCAACCGCGCCTATACGACCGACTGGGGGAATGAGTTTCGCCAGGCCTTCGAGCAACTGGGTGGCCAGATCGTGGCGACGGCCGAGTTTACGTCGGGCCAGGACACCGGTTATGCCGACGTGGTGCGTCAGCTTGGCCAGGCGCGCCCCGACGGACTGTTGTTGATCGCCAATGCGGTCGATACCGTTCATCTGATCCGCCAGGCGCGCAATCAGGGTCTGGCCCAACCGGTGATCGGCGTGACCTGGGCGGCCACCGAGCAATTGCTCGAACTGGGCGGCCGCACGATTGAAGGTTTTCATGTCACCCAGTTTTTCAACCGCGATGACGTCTCGCCGCGCTATGTGGCGTTCCGCGAGGCTTATCGGGCGCGCTTTCGTCAGGAACCCGGTTTCGTCAGCGTCGTTTCCTATGATGCCACGCGGGCCACGCTGGAAGCGTTGACGCGTCGGGGCAAGCAGCCACTCAAGCAGGCGCTGCTGACGAGCGGCCCCTACCAGGGACTGCAGGATGAGTGGAACTTCGATCGCTTCGGTGATGCGCGGCGGCGCGCCTATGTGACCGAAGTGCGCAACGGCCGCTTTGTCGTAACCGACTGACCGGCGACACCATGCGCGCCTGGCACCTGCGCACCTCGCTGATCCTGCTGCTGGCCCTGACCACCCTGGTGGCCACGATCATCGTCGGGGCAGCCATCCTGACGATTCGCCTGCCGCAAATCCAGCAGGAGGCTGCCGCCCGGGCCAAGGAATCCGCCACGCAACTGGTGCAACTGACCGAATATTTTGTCGGCGGCATCGAGGCCCAGCTCGTCCCGCTGGCCCATCTGGCGGCGCAACCCGGGCCGCTCGCGCCTCTGCAAACGCATATCGACACCTTGGTGCAAAAGGGTGGCAGCTTCGACGCCGTCTATATTGCCAACGGCAGCGGCCTGGTGAAGCTGGTGGCGCTCTCCCCCGGCCATCGCGGCAAACCGAGCGAGCTGCTCGGCGCCGATCTCTCGGCCAAGACCCTGTATCGCGCGGCGCGCCAAAGTCCGCAAGCGGTATGGAGCGACAAATACCTTTCCATCATTTCCGGCGAACTGGCTTTTGGCATCGGCATGCGGGCCGGCGGCAACATCATCATCGGCGAAGTGCGCGCGCAACGCATCGTCGACATCGTGCAGGCCTTCACCGCCCAGACCCAATATCCGGTGATCGTGCTCGACAGCCGCGCCGAGTGGATTGCCGGCGACCGCGAAGGCAATGGCGAGACCCACATCAACTGGGCCGATCGCCCGACCATTCACGCCGCGCTGGCCGGCCAGCCGCCTCCCGGTGAAATCAATATCGCGGGGCGCCTGATGCATCCGGGCTATGCGCTATCGCCGCGCCTGGGCTGGATCTTCGCCACCGGCGTGCCCGGCGGCATGGCCAATCCAGCCTACCGCAACACCGTGAGTTTCGTCGTTTTCAGTCTGTTGGGCGCCATCGCGGTCGGATTGCTGCTCGCCCCCCTGTGGGCGGCGCGGATGTTGCGACCCATCAATGCGCTGATCGAGAATAGCCACCGGATCGCCGTGGGCAATTACACGGAAGCCTGGCCCGGGCCGGGCGCCATCATCGAACTGAACGAGCTGACGGATGACCTGAAGCGCATGACCGAGGCCATCCGGCTGCGTGAAGACGCTATCCGCGACATCAATGCCGGACTGGAAGAACGCGTGGCCGAACGCACCGAGGCACTGTCGCAGGCCAACGGGGAACTCGATGCCACGGTGCAAAACCTCAAGGCGACGCAGGGACATCTCGTCCAGTCGGAAAAACTCGCGGCCCTGGGCAACCTGGTGGCCGGGGTCGCCCACGAACTCAACACGCCGATCGGCAACGGCCTGATGGCCGTGTCGACACTGGCCGGACGCCTGGCCGAGTTCAATGCTACCCGCGCCGACGGCCTGCGGCGCGCCGATTTCGAGACGTTTATCGAACAGGTGGGCGCCACCAGCGACATCGCCATCCGCAACCTCAACCGCGCGGCCGAATTGATCGGCAGCTTCAAACAGGTGGCCGTCGACCAGACCAGCGCGCAACGTCGCAAGTTCGACCTTGCCGAGGTCGTCGATGAAATCGTCGTGATGATGCAGCCCAGCCTGAAGCGCACGCCCTTCCGGATTGAAGAAGCCGTGCCGGCAGGCCTGGTGCTGGACAGTTATCCCGGCGCGCTCGGCCAGGTACTCACCAACCTCATCAACAATGCCGTGCTCCATGGTTTCGCGGGGCGCGACCATGGCGTCATCACCATCACAGCCGCGGCCGCGGCGCCCGACAGCGTGCAACTGACCGTGCAGGATGATGGCTGCGGCATTCCCGCCGACCGGCAAGCGCGCATTTTCGACCCCTTCTACACGACCCGCCTGGGCCAGGGCGGCTCCGGACTGGGCCTGCACATCAGCCATACCGCCGTGACGCACATTCTCGGCGGCACGCTTATGGTCGCCAGCACGCCCGGGGCCGGTGCCGTATTTACGCTCCTGCTACCGCGGCAGGCCCCGTCAGCAAATCCAGCGCATGTAGATGATGCCGCCGCCGCCAATGGCGAGCATCAGTGAAGCCGAAATGATCAGGTCGCGCGGCTCGCGCGGCCAGCCGCGCTTGACGCGGGCGAGCAGGCTGATGGCGTTGCCCAGCGTGATGACCGTCAGGAACACCAGCAGCACCAGGTTGACAATAAGAATCACGCCGCTGAAATTGCTGATTGGCCGGCAGGTATGCATGCCGATGCGGCGCAGCGTGGCAATGACATAATCATTGGGCGGATTGAAGCCCAGACTGAAGAGCGCCCAAGTGGCGGTCATCAGCAGCGCCACGACGACCAGGGCCAGCGCGATCCAGCCTTCGCGGCTCTTCAGGTCCTCGCGCAGCTCGCGGAAATCGGCGAGATATTCGCGCGCTTCGCGCGCCAGGCGCTGTTGAAGTTTCTCAAAATCCATTTAGCGGAACACCACGGTTTTGTTGCCGTGCACCAGCACACGGTCTTCGAGATGGTAGCGCAGGCCACGCGCCAGCACGGTCTTTTCGATGTCCTTGCCGTAGCGCACCATGTCGTCGGGCGAATCCGAGTGGTCGATGCGGATCACGTCCTGCTCGACGATCGGCCCCTGGTCCAGTTCCGCCGTCACGTAGTGGCAGGTGGCGCCGATCAGCTTGACGCCGCGCTGATAAGCCTGGTGGTAGGGCTTGGCGCCGACGAAGGACGGCAGGAAGCTGTGGTGGATGTTGAGGATCTGCCCGGGGTACGCGGCGCACAGTTCGGGCGAGAGAATCTGCATGTAGCGCGCCAGCACCATGGTGTCGCCGTGCGATTCCTCGAACAGGCGCTGCACCTCGGCATAAGCCTGCGGTTTGTTGTCGGGCGTCACCGGGACATGGTG
Organism: Rhodocyclaceae bacterium; assembly: GCA_030682175.1. Classification (GTDB taxonomy): domain Bacteria; phylum Pseudomonadota; class Gammaproteobacteria; order Burkholderiales; family Rhodocyclaceae; genus Sulfuricystis. The sequence goes on along the minus strand of JAUXOM010000081.1, from coordinate 16,274 downwards.
GAAGGGAATGCCGTGCCATTCGACAAAACCCTTGAAGGTGTCGTGGTTGGAGATGACGCAGGGAATCTCGATATTGAGTTCCTGCGCCTGCCAGCGCGCCAGCAGGTCATACAGGCAGTGTTCCTGCTTGCTGACCATGATCACGACGCGCTTCTTCACGGCGCTGTCGCTGATCTTCCAGTCCATTGCCAGTTCGGCCGCCACCGGGGCGAAACGGGCGCGCAATTCCGTCAGCATGAACGGCAACGAGTCGGCCTTGACCTCGATGCGCATGAAATAGCGCGCGGCGCGGCCATCCGCCGCCGCGTCGGCATGGAAGCTCGACTCGAGAATCCAGCCGCGGTGCTCGGCGAAGAAGCCGGTGACGCGCGCAATGATGCCGGTGCGGTCGGGACAGGAGGCGGCCAGGGTATAAAAGCGTTCTCCGTGCATCTCAGATCTGCCGGCTGGCCCGATCGATCGCGGTGCGCAGTTCGGTGTAATTCATGGTGACCGGAAACTGCGGGAACTCGTCGATGACATTTTGCGGCGGATGGAACAGGATGCCGGCGTGGGCTTCGTTCAGCATTGCGGTGTCGTTGTATGAGTCGCCGGCGGCAATGACCTTGAAATTGAGTTCCTTGAAGCGCCGCACCGATTCCATCTTCTGGTTCGGCATGCGCAGCTGGTAATTGACCAGAAACCCCGCCGCATCGGCTTCGAGTTTGTGGCAAAACAGTGCCGGCATGCCCAGTTGTGCCATCAGCGGCATGGCAAATTCGTAGAAGGTGTCGGAGAGGATGATCACCTGAAAGTCGCGGCGCAGCGCATCGAGAAAATCCTTCGCGCCGGCCATCGGCCCCATGGCGGCGATGACTTGCTGAATATCCGGCAGGCCGAGCTGGTGTTGTTTGAGCAGGGCGAGCCGGTACTTCATCAGCACGTCGTAATCGGGTTCGTCCCGCGTGGTGCGGCGCAGTTCCGGAATGCCGGTGCGCTCGGCAAATTCGATCCAGATTTCGGGGACGAGAACCCCCTCAAGGTCGAGACAAACCAGCTGCACGGATATCCCCTTTGAAATATGCGGATTCTAGCAGCCAGCCTGTCGAAATGGGCTCCTAGCCCGGTTGGTCGAGGTCGACCAGGGAGCAACTGGTCTTGCGGTTTTCCAGGCAGTCAGCGGTACCCGGCAGATGCTCGAATGAGCAGCTGCGGGCCTGGAGCAGATCCCAATCCTGCTGCGCATAGGCCATGCGCGGCAGGTTGGGCGGGAAATACACGCAGCCGCCGCAGAGCTCGTCGGGCTCAGCGTTCTTTGCGAACATAGTAGCGCAGCACCTGGTTCTCCTCCGTCATGGACAGCAGGGTTTGCCCGGTGCGTTCGCACCAGGAGGGAATGTCCGTGCGCGTGCCGACATCGGTGGCGATGACTTCCAGGATGTCGCCCAAGGCAAGGCCCTTGATTGCCTTGTTGGTTTCAACCATGGGCATCGGGCAGCACTTGCCGGAGGTGTCGAGGGTCGCGGTGGTTTTCATGTCGTTCATGGTTGTGCTCCTCAGAAATACTGGCAGTGATCGGCCTTCACCGCCTTCTCGTTGAGAAACCAGGCGGCACCGACGATGCCCGTCGCTTCGGGGATCAGGTTGGTCTCATTCACGCCAAAGATGGCGCCAGCCAGGCTGCACGCGTAAAAATTCACGCAGCCGGTCGCTTTCAGGGCCTTGATCACCTCGTAGATCTCGGTGGGCAGCCCGGCCTTGGCCACGCCTGCGCGCACCATGGCTTCATCCGCGGCGTGCAGTCCATCCATGCGCAGCTTGGCGGCACCTTCCGCGGTGAGCGCCTTGACAGCCCAGTTGACGAACAGCAGGTCGACCTGGGTACCTTCCGATGCAGTGAGGTAGGCAAAGGCAAGCGGGGTGAGAATCTTGTCGTAGGCGTCCTCGCGAATCACAATGGCCATGGATTTCATTTTATATCTCCTAGAATGAATGTTCGTTCGATATGTGAACCAAAAAAAGGCGGCCCGGGTTCAGGCTGCCACACTGCACCAGGCGCACTGCCAGACAGCATCCAGCCTGTCGGGAAGCGGCTCGGTAAGTACATTGTCGAGGCGTGCGGTGATCAGCCGAATCGCCCCGCCGAAAAGACTGGAGGTTGCCACCATGACATCCATGCGGCGGATTTCCCCGCTCGCCATGCCTGCCTCGACGAACTGGCGCATCGTTTCAAATGGCTTGGAGGAGCAAACCGGTGGCTCGCCAGGCAGAAATTCCCGATGCTTGGCATACAACATGAAATCCATCGCGTCACGCCTGGTTTCGGTCAGGTCGAACAGCATGGTGATGACCGCCCGGCAGCGATCCTGGGCGGATTGGTGTTGCCCGGCGATTTCCGCCAGCTTGTCCTGCAAGCTGTCCATCAGGCTGAAATACAGGGCCCGTGCGACATCTTCCTTGTCCTTGAAGTGATGGTAGATGGAGCCGACACTTACCCCGGCTGCGCGCGCCAGGTCCGGGACGGATGTGTTGAAGTAGCCGCGCTGAGTAAACAGATGCAGTGCCGCCGCCAAAACATGGTCACGAATCTGTCCTGGTTCGACCGAAGAAGGTGTGCGTGGCATCAGGAGCCCATCAAGTTGAAGGTGTTGATTGAACGTTCATTCGATACGAGGATAGCGCGATGTTTTGGATAATGCAATAGCCGTTCACTCATGCGCTGGCAAGTGCGTCAAGTGCATCGAGCTTTTCGTGTATCTCCAGCCAGCGTGCCTCGGCTGTTTCGATGGCCGAGCTAAGCTCTGCCTGGCGCTGGTTGAGGGACTCGATCAGTGGCCGGTCGTTCGCTGCATAGAGCGCGGAATCGGCCAGCCGGCTGTCGAGTTGCGCTTTCTCGTCCTGCCAGCCGGCGAGTTGCTTGTCGAGCTTTTCGATTTCCTTGACGAGCGGCCTGCGTTGATTGCGCAATTCGGCCTGCGCCGCCTTTTTGCTGGGCGGATTGCCGGCGCTTGGCTCCAGCCGCTGCGGCTTGTCAGGAGCGGCCGCCCGGCCGCGCTGACGCTGCGTCGCCAGCCATGCGGCGTAGTCGTCCAGATCGCCATCGAAGGCTTGTGCGCGGCCATCGGCCACCAGCCAGAGCTCGTCGGCGGTGGTGCGCAACAAATGACGGTCGTGCGATACCAGCACCATTGCTGCTTCGGTTTCCTGCAGGGCCAGAGTCAGCGCCTCGCGCATTTCCAGATCGAGGTGGTTGGTCGGCTCGTCGAGCAGCAGCAGGTTGGGCCGGGTGCGAATCATCAAGGCCAGTGCCAGGCGGGCTTTTTCGCCACCGGAAAAATGCCGGCAAGGTGCTTCGGTCATCTGGCCGCGAAAATCGAAGCCACCGAGGTAATCGCGCAATTCCTGCTCACGGGTGAGTGGTTCCTGGCGCACCATGTGCTGCAGCGGCGACTCCTCGGGCCGCAGCAATTCCATCTGGTGCTGGGCGAAGTAACCGATTTTGAGGTGGCGGCCCTCCAGACGCCGTCCCGCCAGCGCCGACTTTTGTCCTGCCAGCAATTTGATCAGCGTTGATTTGCCGGCACCATTCCTGCCCAGCAAACCAATGCGACTGCCGGGCCGCAGCGTCAGGCGGATGTGGTCCAGCAGCGCCGTGTCGCCATAACCGACGCTGATATCTTCCAGGCTCAGCAAAGGATCGGAAACCCCCTCCGGCTCGCGAAAACGGAACTCGAAGGGCGTGTCGACATGGGCGGCGCTGATCAACTCCATGCGTGCCAGTGCCTTCAGCCGGCTCTGGGCCTGTCGCGCCTTGGTTGCCTTGGCGCGAAAGCGTTCGACGTAAGCATGCAGATGGGCAACTTCGCGCTGCTGCTTGTCGTGCATGTTCTGCTGCAAGGCAAGGCGTTCCGCGCGGGTGCGCTCGAAGGTCGAATAATTGCCGGAATACAGTTTCATCTGACCGGCTTCGATGTGCAGGATCTGCCCGACCACCGCGTCGAGAAAATCACGGTCGTGGGAGATCAACAGCAGCGTACCGGGGTAAGCGGCAAGCCAGCCTTCCAGCCAGAGTACGGCGTCGAGATCGAGGTGGTTGGTCGGTTCGTCAAGCAACAGCAGGTCGGCACGGGAAACCAGCGCGCGCGCCAGATTGAGGCGAACACGCCAGCCACCGGAAAATTCGGCGATGGCACGGCCATGGTCTGTTTCGGTAAAACCGAGGCCGGCCAAAATTTCCGCGGCGCGCGCCCTGGCCGAATAAGCTTCGATGTCTTGCAGGCGCATGTGCAGTTCGGCGATGCGGTGACCATCAAGGGCGGCCTCGGCCTGCATCAGGGCATCCTCAATGGCGCGCAACTCAGTGTCACCGTCGAGCACGAACTCGAGGGCGGCGGTCGGCAAAGCGGGGGTATCTTGCGCCACATGACTAATTCGCCAGGCGGGCGGGATTTCCAGATCGCCGGACTCGGCGTGCAATTCGTTGCGAAACAAGGCGAAAAAAGAAGACTTGCCGGAACCGTTGGCTCCTGTCAGGCCAATTTTCCAGCCGGGGTGAAGTTGCAGCGAGGCGTCATTGACCAGCGGGCGGCCGGCGCGGGAGAAGCAGAGTTTGCGGAGCAGAATCATGGTTGCGTAGGATAGGCGGAGTAAGCATTTTAGGGGCTGGCCAATATCCGCTTGCAAGATGTTTGGTTTGGCGAACCGCCAGGGGATGTCGCGTGAGACACCCGGGAGATCGAATATCCCCGCGGTTATTTACCATGCCGATTTCGACGCATGCGCTCGGCGTGCCGGATGGACACGAGCCAACCACTTTGCGGAAAAACCGGCGTGATTATGCAGAGGCGCTGCAACGGGTGGAAAGAAAACCGGCCGATTCAGTGCCGCGCGATGCCCGTCAACGCGCCGGGGCAAGAAAACTCTGCCAGCGCTGCCATTCATTGCGGCAGGCGTCCGGTACGGGGATGCCGGTCGGGATGGGGAGGCAATCGAAGGGTGCCAGTCCTTGCGCCGTCCGCAGCGCGCGGGCCAGTGCGTCATACCACTGGCGATCGACATCACTGCGACCGGCAATCGTGGCGCGCACCACTTCGGGGAAGGCGAACCGCTGCAGATAACGATCCGACACGCGGAATATCTCGGCGGGAAAGATTTCGCGCTGGGCGCGGGCCTTGGTGATTGGATCGGCGCCCTGGCAACGTGCCAGATAACGCGTCATCAGATCCGGAAAGGTTTCGGCCATCACCAGCCAGCCGATGCCGGAAAGGAGCCCGGTGGAAAATGCATCGTCCGCCAGTTGCTCGGAAATCCTGTGTTCGGGCAGCAGAGCCCGCATCGCAGCGCCGGTCGCGATGGCGTTCTGCCAGTAGTCGCGATAGTTGAAAGCCGGGCAAGCCCCTTTTTGGTAGCGAGCCATCATCTCCGCGACAAAAACGATGCGGCGCACGAAGCTGAGGCCCAGCCGGGTGACGGCCTGCGGCACCGAAGCGGTCAGTCCGCCAGCGGCAAAGCGCGCGGCATTGGCCGAATTGATCAGCGACGCAGACGTGGCCGGATCGGTCTGGATCGCCGCGGCAATGGCGCGGATGTCGTCTTTCGCAGCGGCCGCCTCGACCTTGCGGAAAACCATGCCCGGGGTGGGCAATCTGCCATGCGCGCTGACCGCATCGAGAAACGCGCGGGCCGACAGGGATGACTCTTCCTGACTGGGCTTTTCGATGACTGTTGTGAGCAGCTCGACAGCCGCCTCGCCAGCGGCGCCGACATCCAGGAAAAAAGCCTCACTGCTGACGCCACGTTTGAATGGCCGGTAAGCGACGATGGGTGCCGCGCCGCGCGCACCGTACGACGACCAGTCCGGCAGTGCCTCGTTATAGCGCCCCTGGTTGTCGATGACCGCCCAGCAGATGCCGGTAGCCGCCATGCCGAGCTTCTTGTAGAGCCAGCCGATGACTGCGGGCGCCAGCGCACCGATCGGCCGGCCCGGATCGTGGCGCGGGTCGCAGCTCATCAGGACGACCGGAATGCCTTCCGCCGCGGCCGGCACGACGGCAGCCAGCACACCGCGACCGGGTGCCACCGTGTCGTCCGGGAATACAGTCAATTCATGGATCAGTGGATTCATGGCGCCAGAGGTAATGTCGTTCGGGTATTTATACCACGGGAATGATGTCTTGCGGCGCCGCTGTATAAGCTGGAGCGTGGTGTAATATTGAAATCAGGCCATAAAACTTGAGCCAAGACCGGAAAGACCACCATGGTTCCCCATCTCACCACCGCCCTGACCGGGCCGCTGCTGGCACTGGAAAAGGGTTTCCTCGACGCAGAGACCACCATCGAGCACTGGTTGCGCGGTCAGTGGCTGGAGCGCTCGCCACCGTTTTACTGCTCGGTGGACCTGCGCAACAGCGGCTACAAGCTGGCACCGGTCGATACCAACCTCTTTCCCGGCGGCTTCAACAACCTCAATCCGGCCTTCTTGCCGCTGTGCGTGCAGGCGGCGATGGTGGCCGTCGAAAAAGTCTGCCCCGAAGCGAGGAATCTCCTGATCATTCCGGAGAACCACACGCGCAACCAGTTTTATCTGGCCAATGTGGCGAGGCTCGCCACGCTGCTGCGCCATACCGGCCTGAATGTGCGCATCGGTTCGCTGCTGCCCGAGATCACCGCGCCGACGACGCTCGACCTGCCCGACGGGCAGACGCTGACGCTGGAACCGCTGCAGCGTTTCGGCACGGCCGGGACGGACGGCCGGGGGCGCCGGCTGGGCGTGGCCGAATTCGATCCCTGCGCCGTGCTGCTCAACAACGATCTGTCCGCGGGTGTGCCGCCGATCCTGACCAATTTGCGCGAGCAGTTCGTCATCCCGCCGCTGGTGGCCGGTTGGCATGTGCGCCGCAAATCGCAGCATTTCGCCGCCTACCAGCAGGTGTCCAAGGCGTTCGCCGACCTGCTCGGGCTTGATCAATGGTTGATCAACCCGGATTTCGAAGTCTGCGGCGCGATCAATTTTCAGGAGCGCTCCGGCGAGGAGTGCCTGGCAGCCAATGTCGATGCACTGCTGTATCGCATTCGCGCCAAGTACAAGGAGTACGGGATCACCGACCAGCCCTTTGTCATCGTCAAGGCCGATGCCGGCACCTATGGCATGGGCATCATGACGGTGCACGATGCCAGTGAAGTGAAGGGGCTCAACCGCAAGCAGCGCAACAAGATGGCGGTCGGCAAGGAGGGCTTGCAGGTCCATGAGGTCATCATCCAGGAAGGCGTGCCGACCTGCGAGCGGGTCGATGAAGCAGTAGCCGAGCCGGTCGTCTACATGATCGATCATTATGTGGTGGGCGGCTTCTATCGCTTGAATGCCAAGCGGGGTATCGATGAAAACCTCAACGCCCCGGGCATGCAGTTCAAGCCGCTGGCCTTCGAAACCGGGTGCACCCTTCCCGACAACACGCAGGCACCCGATGCGCCGCCGAACCGCTTTTACGCTTACGGCGTGGTGGCGCGGCTGGCCTTGCTGGCGGCAGCCAAGGAACTCGAGCAGAGCGCGGCTGCATGAAGCTGGCCTTCATTATCGATCCGCTGGCCCAGCTCAAGGCTTACAAGGATTCCAGTGTCGCCATGATGCGCGCGGCCGCCAGACGCGGCCATGAAATTTGGACGATCCAGCGGGCGAGTTTGTCTTGCCGGGACGGTCGGGTGGCGGCTGACTGCCTGCGCATCGAGCCGCAAGCCGACGCGGCAAACTGGTTCACGGCGCATGAAACGGAAAATCTTCCGCTGACCGCTTTCGCTGCCGTGTTGATGCGGCAGGACCCCCCCTTCGACACCGAATACATCGCTGCCACCTGGCTGCTGGATCAGGCCGAGCGGCAGGGCGCACGGGTTTTCAACCGGCCCGGGGCCATCCGCGACCATTCGGAGAAAGTCGCGCTCGCGGAGTTTCCCCAATTCACGCCGCCGACCCTGGTCACGCGACAGATGGCGGAAGTGCAGGCTTTCATCGCCGCGCACGGCGATACGGTGCTGAAGCCACTTGACGGCATGGGTGGCGCCGGCGTCTTCCGCGTGCGCCACGACGATCCGAACCGCAACGTCATCGTGGAAACTTTGACGGCACATGGCCAGCGCACCATGATGGCGCAACGCTATCTGCCGGCCATTGTCGATGGTGACAAACGCATTCTGCTGATCGCCGGCGAACCCGTGCCGTGGGCGCTGGCGCGCGTCCCGCAGGCGGGCGACTTGCGCGGCAACCTGGCCACCGGCGCCAAGGGCGAAGCCCGGCCCTTGACGCCGCGTGACCGTGAGATCGCCGTCGCGCTGGCGCCGACTTTGTGGGCGCGCGGCATCCTGCTCGCCGGCCTCGACGTGATCGGCGACTGCCTCACCGAGATCAACGTCACCAGTCCCACCTGTTTCGTCGAGATCACCCAGCAGACCGGCTTCGATGTGGCCGGCCATTTTGTCGATGCGCTGGAGGCTGCTTGCGCCGGTTGATTTTGCTTTGGCTTGTTTTGCTGCTGACCGCTTGCGGCCAGCAGCAAGCGACCGTGCAGGAAGCCTATGTCTTCGGCACCCGCGTCGAGGTGCTGGTCTGGGGTGCGCGCGGCGTGGCGGCGCAGAATGCCGGCGACGAGGTGTTGCGCGAGTTCGATCGCCTGCATCGTACCTATCATGCCTGGCAAACTTCCGAACTGACCGCCCTCAACGACGCCATCGCCGCCGGACGGCCGCACGAGGTGTCGGCCGAACTGGCCGAACTGATCGTTACCGCGCAGGCGCTGACCGTGCAGAGTGATCATTTGTTCGACCCCGGCATCGGCCGATTGGTGGCGCTGTGGGGATTTCACGGCGACGAGTTCAAGCCGACGCTGCCCGATCCGGTCGCGCTGGCCAAACTCGTCGCGGCAAAAGCATCGATCACCGATTTGACTGTCAGGGAGCGCATCGTTACCTCGAAAAATCCGGCCGTGGCCCTCGATTTTGGCGGTTACCTGAAGGGCGTGGCGCTCGACCGGGCCGCAGCGATCCTCAAGACACGCGGCATCCAGAATGCGCTGGTCAATATCGGCGGCAATGTGCTGGCGTTGGGCAAGAAGGGCGACCAAGCCTGGCGCGTCGGCATCCAGCACCCGCGCACCGCGCAATCCGGCGGTGCCCCGCTGGCGACGCTGGAACTTCATGACGGCGAAGCGATCGGCACCTCGGGCGATTACCAGCGCTACTTCGAAGTGGACGGCCGCCGTTACAGCCACCTGATCGACCCGCGCACGGGGATACCGGTGGTCGGTACGCAGGCACTGACGGTGCTGATTCCCCCAGCGCGAGATGCCGGCCTGCGCTCCGATGTGCTTTCCAAGCCACTCTTCGTGGCGGGAGAGGACTGGCTGGCGCTGGCCCGGAAAACCGGCACAGGACAGGCGTTGCGCGTCGATGGGGAAGGACGGATCGCCATCACCGCTGCCCTGCGGCAGCGACTGGCCTTCGAACCGGCGAATCTCGACGTGAGCGTCGTGCCATAATTTCATCATGATGATCGGCATCCTCCTCGTTACCCACGGCACCCTCGGCGAAGCGCTGATTCAGTGCGCCTGCCATGTCATGAACAAGCGTCCGGAGCAGTTGCTGCATCTGGGCGTCGCCCCCGATGACGACCCCACCGACCTGCTGCCGCTGGCGCAGCAAATGATCAAGACGGTCGACAGCGGCGCAGGGGTGCTGCTGTTGACCGACATCTATGGTGCCTCGCCGTCGAATCTTGCCGCCAAGTTGCTGGACGCCGGCCGTATTGAAGGCCTCGCCGGGGTGAACCTGCCGATGCTGCTACGGGCGATCAACAACCGTGACAAGGGCATGGCTACGCTCTTGACCCGGGCGACCAGCGGCGGCCGCGATGGCGTGCTCAACATGCTCAAACACTGACCCGAACATTGATCCCATGCCGCGCGCCGACACAAAAATCATGAACAAGCTGGGTCTCCATGCCCGTGCCTCCGCCAAGTTGACCGAACTGGCCGGAAACTTTCCCTGCGAAGTCTGGATGGAAAGAAACGGCCGCCGCATCAACGCCAAGAGCATCATGGGGGTGATGATGCTGGCGGCGGGCAAGGGCAGCAGCGTGGTGGTGGATACCGCCGGCGAGCAGGCCGACGCAGCGCTGGAGGCCATTCTGGCCCTGATTGCCGATCGTTTCGGAGAGGATGAATAATGGCTACCATCCGCACCCCATGAGTTTTTCCCTGCATGGACTGGCGGTTTCACAGGGCATTGCCATCGGCCATGCCCATCTGGTCTCCCACGCCACGCTCGAGGTTGCCCGATACACGGTGCGCGAGCGCGACATCCCGCGCGAGATCGAGCGTTTCGAGACAGCGCTGGCGACGGTGCGGAATGAACTGGGCGTTCTCCACGCCGAAGCGGTAACCCCCGGTTCGCCCAGCGAGCTTGCGGCGCTCGTCAATGTGCATGCGATGTTCCTCGATGATCCTCTGCTGGCCGAAGTGCCCAAGGACCTGATGCGCGAGCGCCGCTGCAACGCCGAATGGGCGCTGGTGCAGCAGATGGAATTGTTGGTCGCGCAGTTCGAGGAAATCGACGACAGCTACCTGCGCGAGCGCAAGCACGACATTGTCCAGGTGGTCGAGCGGGTCTTGCGCGTGCTCCTCGACAAACCGCGGCGGCTCGGCAAGCGGGGCGGCTACAGCGAACTGGTCATCGTCGCGCACGATCTGTCGCCGGCGGACACTATTCAATTCAAGAACCTGAAGATCGCCGGCTTCGTCACCGACCTGGGTGGCGCGACCTCGCACACCGCCATTGTTGCCAGAAGCCTCGCCATCCCGGCCGTGGTCGGCCTGCATCACGCGCGACCGCTGGTGCGCGAAGGCGACCTGATTATCGTCGACGGCACGCGCGGCGTGTTGATCGTCGATCCCGGCGAGCGGGTGCTGGAGGAATATCAGCTCAAGAAACGCGAACTGGAGCTGGAACGTTCGAAACTGAAGCGGCTCAAGACCGCGCGTTCCGCGACGCTCGACAATGTCGATATTTCCCTGCAGGCCAACATCGAGCTGCCGCAGGACATCGTGCAGGTCAAGGAAGCGGGCGCCGACGGCGTCGGCCTGTTCCGCACCGAGTTTCTCTTCATGAACCGCGACACGCTGCCCGGCGAGGACGAGCAGTTCGAGGCCTATCGCCTGGTGGCGAAGGCGCTCGCCGGCAAGCCGGTGACGATCCGCACCCTCGATCTCGGCGCGGACAAGACGGCACGTGCGCTGCATGGCACCGAGCGCCAGTCGCCCAATCCGGCGCTCGGCCTGCGCGCGATCCGCTACTGTCTGGCCGAGCCGCAACTGTTTCTTGCCCAGTTGCGGGCAATCCTGCGCGCTTCGCATGTCGGTAACGTGCAGATCCTCATCCCGATGCTGGCGCATGTCACCGAAATCGAACAGACGCTGGCGATGATCGAGCAGGCCAAACAACAATTGCGTGAGCGCCGCTGCAAGTTCAACGAACACATTCCCGTCGGCGGCATGATCGAAATTCCCGCTGCCGCGCTGGCGCTGGGCGCCCTCGTCCGCCGCCTGCAGTTTCTCTCGATCGGCACCAACGACCTGATCCAATACACCCTGGCGATCGACCGCACCGACGAGGCGGTCGCCCATTTGTATGACCCGTTGCATCCGGCCATTTTGCGTCTGCTGTCGCATGTCATCCAGACGGCGCAAAAAGCCGAGATCCCGGTGGCTGTGTGCGGCGAGATGGGGGGTGACCCGAAACTGACCCGGCTGCTGCTGGGCATGGGGTTACGGCAGTTTTCCATGCATCCGACGCAGCTCCTCGAAGTAAAGCAGCAGGTGGTGATGGCCGATACCGAGCAACTTTCGGCAAAGGTGAGCCGGCTGCTGCGGCTGGATGAGCCGGAGCGCATCCGCGAACTGGTCGAGCGGCTCTGACCCCTGCCGCGCGCTTCCGGCGTGCCGATTAACGCCGTCCCGCCAGTGCCGACTTTTAGAAAACTGCCCCTGGGGGGTTTACCTCGCCGCCCTTTAACACTAGAGTTCGCCCCCATGCGAAAGATTTTGCTGATTTTCCTGCTCGCGCTCCACGGCTTTACCGTCTCTGCTCACGCGGATGAAGCCCCGCCGCTCCAGCCCAGCCTGTCATTGAGCGAGCCGCCGCCATCAGTGATGGCGCGTGCCGTCGACGGCATGCAGAACACGCTTGATCAGGCGCTTGAACTGATGGGGGTTCGCTACAAGCGTGGTGGCAACTCGCCGGAGACCGGTTTCGATTGTTCCGGCTTCGTGCGCCACGTCTTCAATCAAAGCCTTGGCCTGTCGCTGCCGCGCAGCGCACTGGCCATCAGTCAGGCTGCCGAGCGGATCGACAAGCAGGAGCTGCAACCCGGCGACCTGGTGTTCTTCAACACCATGCGCCGTGCCTTTTCTCATGTCGGCATCTATCTGGGCGAAGGCCAGTTCGTCCATTCCCCGCGAACCGGCGGGCGCGTGCGCATCGAGAACATGGGTGACCGTTACTGGAAACATCGTTTCGACGGCGCGCGACGCATCCAGCTGTAACCCATGTCCGAGCACGGCAGTATTGGCCCCGTTGAGGCGCAGCGCCTCGTCTGCACCGAGCCGATCACGCTGGCGGCCGGCATCACGCTACAGTCCTGGGAGCTTGCCTACGAAACCTATGGCACGCTGAATGCGGCACGCTCCAACGCGGTCCTCATCTGTCACGCGCTGTCCGGCCATCACCATGTGGCCGGTTACTACCCTGATGACCCGAAAAATGTCGGCTGGTGGGATAACTTGATCGGTCCCGGCAAGCCCCTCGATACCGATCGGTTTTTCGTGGTCGGCGTGAATAACCTGGGTGGCTGCCACGGCTCAACCGGCCCTTCGTCCATCAATTCGGCTACCGGCGAACCTTGGGGCGCGGACTTTCCGGTGGTTACCGTCAGCGACTGGGTGCGCGCCCAGGCGAAGCTGGCCGATGAATTGGGCATCGCGGCATGGGCGGCCGTGGTCGGCGGCAGTCTGGGCGGCATGCAGGCGCTGCAATGGACGATCGACCAGCCCGACCGGATTCGCCATGCGCTGGTGATCGCCGCGGCCCCCAGGCTCACCGCGGAGAACATCGCCTTCAACGACGTGGCGCGCCAGGCCATCATCACCGACCCCGAATTCCATGGCGGCAACTTCTATCGCCACAACGTGCGCCCGACGCGTGGCTTGCGGCTGGCGCGCATGCTCGGCCACATCACCTATTTGTCGGACGACCAGATGGCCGAAAAATTCGGCCGCAAGCGGCGCCCCAGCGCGGGCAGCTATGGTTTCGGCGTCGAGTTCGAGATCGAGTCCTATCTCCGTTACCAGGGCGACAAGTTCGCCGGCTGGTTCGATGCCAACACCTACCTGCTGATGACGAAGGCGCTCGACTACTTCGACCCGGCCGAGGCCTGCGCCGGCGACCTTGCCGCGGCGCTGGCCGGCGCGCGCGCGAAATTTCTTGTCGTCGCCTTCACCACCGACTGGCGCTTTTCGCCGGCCCGCAGTCGCGAGATCGTGAATGCGCTGGTCAAGAACAAGCACGACGTCAGCTACATCGAAATCACCAGCCCGCACGGCCACGACGCCTTCCTGATGGACGACCACTACTACCACGCGGTAGTGGCCGCCTATATGCAAAACATTGCCACATGAGCCATATTTTGAAGCGCCCCGATTTCGATGTCATTGCCGGCTGGATGAAGGCCGGCGATAGCGTGCTCGATCTCGGTTGCGGCGCGGGCGAATTATTGCGGCTGCTGAGCGAACGCGGGCTGCGGGGCTGGGGCATCGAACGCGATCCCGGCCATGTGCTGGCCGCCGTCGAGAATGGCGTCAACGTCATTCAGAGCAACCTGGAAGCGGGTCTGGCCGGCTTCGAGGACTATGCCTTCGATCATGTCGTGCTGTCGCGCACGCTGCAGACCGTGCGTCACACCCAGCAGATTCTGGCCGAAATGCTGCGCGTCGGCCGCGAAGCGGTCATTTCCTTTCCCAACTTCGCCTACTGGAAGAACCGCATGGCCGTGCTGAACGGCCGCATGCCGGTTTCGGATGATTTGCCCTACCAGTGGTACGACACACCCAACGTGCGCTTCTTCACGATGCTTGATTTCGAGGGGCTTTGCGACGAAATGGGCATCGTCGTACGTGAGCGCATGGTGCTCGACGAACGCGGCAATACCGTCACCGAAGAACACAATTTCCTCGGCAGCCTGGCCGTTTATCGCATCGGCCGGGATGCTTGACTCCTGGCAGCGCCGGTGCCGGTTTCAGCGCTTGACGAAATCGATCGTCACGCCGGCCGCCTCCCGCTGGCGGTAGGCGATCTCGACGCCTGCGCCGTAGCGCGCGCGCATCTGCTCCAGCAGCGGCAGCGGGTCGTGGTCGTTAACGAAGCGCATGGTTTCGCCGGCCTTGAGGGCGTCGAGCGCACCGAAGATTGCGGCGTGGCGGAAGTGCTTGGCGATGCCACGGGCGTCGAAGGGATAAATTGCGTCGGGCGTGGTGTGGTTATGGACGCGAATGGTGGTCATGGTTGGGCTCCATCGGATGAAAAGACGGACAGTATAGTTGACAGTGTTTGTCGGACAATTGATCCGGATCAGGTCGCCGTCCCGCCAGCGCCGACTATTGGTTACGGCCTGGCTATGTGCGATGCAGCACCGAAGTGCCTGGGGGTGAGCCGTTACACTGTGCAGGCTTGAGTGGGTGGCGCATTTCGTCAGCGACCATGACACCGATTATGATTGTCGAACTGGAGGTCACAACATGCTGAAGATTCGTCACGTATTCATTGCGCTAGCGATGCTGATGCCATTGACGGCGGCGGCTACGGTCCAGGTGAGCATTGGTATCGGGCTGCCACACGCCAGCATTGGAATCAATCTGCCGGCCTACCCGCAACTTGTCCGCGTGCCAGGTTATCCGGTCTACTACGCGCCAGGCCTGACAGCGAACTTCTTCTTTTACGACAGCATGTTTTGGGTTTACCAGGACGACAACTGGTATGCCAGTTCCTGGTACAACGGCCCGTGGGGGATTGTGGGGCCAGAGTATGTGCCGGTGTTCGTCCTGCGCATCCCGGTGCGCTACTATCGTCAGCCACCCCCGTACTTCCGCGGGTGGCGGTCGGATGCGCCACCACGCTGGGGTGATCACTGGGGCCGTGATTGGCAACAGAAGAGACACGGTTGGGACAAATGGAACCGTAATGCTGCCCCACCACCGGCCCCGCTGCCGGCATACCAGCGGCAGTACTCAGGGGATCGCTATCCCCGCCAAGCGGAGCAGCAGCAGGAGCTGCAGCAGCGGAATTACCGTTACCAGCCGCGTGATCCCGCGGTGCGGCAACACTATCAGGAGCGGGCAGTGCAAAGAGCGCCTGCGCAGCAGGAACGACCGGGACGCCCGGATGTTCAAGAGCGCCGGCAGCCACCACAGCCAGCCCTGGACCCGCGTGGCCGTGACCAGCAGATGCCAAGAACGCAGGGTCGGGAAGAAAGACAGCAGGTCCAGGACGCCACGCGCGAGCCGAAACGGAAGGGGCAAGGGCAAGAGCAGGAGCGCGGTCGGGGTCGCAATGAATAATCCAAGTCGAGCTGCTCCCGGATTCCGTAAATCAATCAAGAACCAGTAGCAACAGGAGATACAACATGAAGCGTTTTCTGATCGCAGCGGCAGTCGCCGTTGCCACCCTCGCCACGCCGGCACTCGCTGCCGATGTTGGCGTCACGATCAGCATCGGCCAGCCCGGCTTTTATGGCCGGCTCGACATCGGCGGCTATCCGCAGCCACAGGTGATCTATCGTCAGCCGATGGTCATCGAACCGGTGCCGATGGATCGCCCGCCAATCTATCTGCGCGTACCGCCGGGCCACGCCAAACATTGGAGCAAGAACTGTCACAAATACAACGCCTGCGGCGAGCGCGTCTACTTTGTGAAAGACGACTGGTACAGCCGCGAATATGCGCCACGTTACCAGGAACAACATCGTGACCGCCGGGATGATCGTCGCGACGAGCGCGGAGATGATCGGCGTGGCAAGCAAAAACACGACCGCCAGGACAAGGATAACGGCCGTGGCCGAGATCGTTAGGCTGAAGTTCCGCTCTGCCGTAGTCACGATGAACACGCCAACTGCCTGATATTGATGGGGAATTGGAGAGTTATTCGGCTTGTTCTTGATTGATTATGTAGTCACTAAATAGATTGACTTATGCCGGTCAATAGCC
>JAUXOM010000132.1 GCA_030682175.1 Rhodocyclaceae bacterium | reverse complement strand
CGCGGTGCTCCAATCATCGGCCATCTCAGGAACAGCGGCTGATGTCAAATCCCCATAGGCCGTGGCCAACCCGAACCGCGCAGCAGCATTCCGCGGTTTCCTCCCTGGAGGTTTATTCAACGTCTGCCCGCAGGCACTCGCGCGTCAGCCAGCTTCGTCACGTGGGGGGCAGACGTCGAACAAACCTAAACCCTAGCAGCCTGTCGGACTTTATTCGCGGGATGCGTCGCCGTATCTGGCGTTTCAGTCGCTCACCACCAGTTGCACCGCATCGCCGGCGAAGCGGGAGATGCAGTATTCGACCGGCTTGCCGTCCTGATCCACGTTCACGCCTTCGACCTGCAACACCGGCTGGGTGCGCGGCTGCTGCAGCAGGCGGGCGGTGGCATCGTCGGGAAGATGGGCGGTGATGCGGCTTTCCGTGCGCTCGTAATCCGCGACGCCGAAGCCGTGCAGCGCGCGGGTGATGGAGCCGGCTTCGGCGATGGCTTCGGCGATGCCGGCGAAGCGCTTGGCGACGAAGTAGTGGCTGCTGAAGTTGATCGGCGCGCCATCCACCTCGCCCACCGTATCGACCTTGAGCAGTGCGGTGCCGGCACGCACGCCGAGCGATTTGGCGATGCCGGCCGGGGCGGCCAGCGTCTCGCTGCCCACCACGTTCATGCCACCGGCTAGTTGCTGGCGGCGCAAGTTTTCGGAAAAACGGGTGCGGCGACCGACGCTGTAGCGCACGGCGTAATCCTGCAGAAAAATGCCCCGGCCCTGCTCGATGCGGACCAGACCGTGCTTTTCCAGTTCTCCCACGGCGCGGCGGATGGTGTGCCGGTTAACGCCGAAGCGTTCCGCGAACTCGGCTTCGCTCGGCAGGCGCGCGCCCGGTTTGTAGATCTGGTCCGAAATTTCCTTTTCCAGGGTCTGGACGATTTGCCACCAGACGGCGACGCCGGAACCGCGCTGAATCATGCTTGCCTGCCTTTCATTTGAGGGGTGTCACAAAAATTTCACTGAACAGTGATTGACTGCCGGCATCTTAACTGGATATTCTTCGATACATCCAGTTGTATAGACATCTAGGGTTTATGAACATGACAGACTTCAGCGGCGAACCCTCCGGCAGCCATGCGCAGCGCCAGCACTGGCTTTCCATCCTTGCCCTCGCCCCCTGCGCGACGCTGGAGCAGGCGCTGCAGCAGACTCTGACCGTCTGCGAGCCGCCGCCCCTGGGCTGGCTGCGCAAGCCGCAGTCCGGCCTTTACATGGTGCGCGCGCGGGCCGGCGGCACCGGCGCCCAGTTCAACCTCGGCGAAGCCAGCGTGACCCGCTGCGCGGTGCAGGACGACAGCGGGCGCATCGGCGTCGGCTATGTGCGCGGCGGCAATGCCCGCCACGCCGAGCTGGTGGCCCTGTTCGATCTTTTCCTGCAGAACGATGAAAGCCGGCCGCAGTTGCTGGCAACAGTGATCGGCCCCCTGGCCGAGCGCCAGGCAGCGGCCAGGGAAACCGCGAGCAGGGAAGCGGCGGCAACCCGCGTGAATTTCTACACCCTGGCACGGGAGTGAACATGAACGCACCGCATATTCCCCTGCTGCCTGGCTTCGCCGACCCCGTCGATGACGCCCAACGCATCTTCCGCGCCGTGCTGGCCGCCCTGTCCCGGCCCGGCATGCTGCAGGCCATCAGCGGCCTGCCGCCCGCACCGGCGCCGCTCTGCGCGGCCAGCGGCGCCGTCCTGCTGGCGCTAGCCGATTACGAGACGCCGGTGTGGCTCCAATCGCCGTCGCCCGAGGCCTGCGCGTGGCTGCGCTTTCATTGCGGTGCGCCGCTGGTCGATGCGCCGGCCGAGGCGGTCTTCGCCGTGATCTCCCAGCCCCTCGCCCTGCCGCCGCTGGCCGCCTTTGCCCAAGGGCTGCCGGAGTATCCGGACCGCTCGGCCACCCTCATCGTGCACAGCGCCGGATTCGGCGACCAGGGTCTGCGCCTGACCGGTCCCGGCATCCAGGACGAATGCCGCCTCGGTATCGACGGTCTGGCGCCGGATTTCTGGCGTAGCTGGCAAAGTCAGCAGGGGCACGCGCCGCTCGGCGTGGACCTGTTGTTCGTCAATGGCGATTCGCTGCTGGGCCTGCCGCGCAGCACGCGGGTGGACGTGGAAGGGAAGGGGGAATAGGCCATGTATGTAGCCGTCAAAGGGGGCGAAACCGCCATCCTCAACTCCCACGAACTGCTTGCCGCCGCCCGGCGTGGCGACGAGGGCGTGCCCGAAATCTCGCCGGCGCAGATTCGCGAACAGATGCGTCTGGGCGTGGCGCGGGTAATGAGCGAGGGCGCGCTGTATGACGAAGAGCTGGCGGCGCTGGCGCTGAAGCAGGCGGCCGGCGATCAGGTCGAGGCGATCTTTCTGCTGCGCGCCTACCGCACCACCCTGCCGCGTTTCGGCTACAGCCTGCCGGTTGATAGCGGGCGCATGAACATCCGGCGCCGGATTTCGGCGGCCTTCAAGGACCTGCCCGGCGGCCAGGTGCTGGGCCCGACCTATGACTACACCCAGCGCCTGCTCGATTTCTCCTTGCATGCGCCGGCTGCCTGCAAGCTGCCGCCCTGCGCCGACGAGCCCCTGCCGGCGGCGATGCCGCGCGTTGCCGATCTGCTTGGGCACGAAGGGCTGATGGAAGCCGAGCTGCCGCCCGCAGGCGATCCGGCGCCTGGCGATCTGTCGCGCGAGCCGCTGCGCTTTCCCGCCGACCGCGCCACCCGCCTGCAGAATCTGGCGCGCGGCGACGAAGGCTTCCTGCTGGCGATGGGCTATTCGACGCAGCGCGGCTATGCCAATTCCCATCCCTTTGCCGGCGAGATTCGCATGGGCGAAGTTGCGCTGGAGATCGTGCCCGAGGAACTCGGCTTTCCCATCGCCATCGGCGAGATCACGCTCACCGAATGCCAGATGATCAACCAGTTCGCCGGCTCCAGCACGGTGCCGCCGCAATTCACACGGGGCTACGGCCTGGCCTTCGGCGAAGCGGAGCGCAAGGCCATGGCCATGGCCTTGGTGGACCGCGCCCTGCGCGCCGCCGAACTGGGCGAAGAGGTTGTGGCGCCGGCCCAGCAGCCGGAATTCGTCCTCTCGCATTCGGACAACGTCGAGGCCAGCGGCTTCGTCCAGCACCTGAAACTGCCGCATTACGTGGATTTCCAGTCCGAACTCGAACTGCTGCGCAAGATGCGCAAAAGGCATGAGGGGCGCAAGAAAGTCAGCGTGACCGAAGGGAATCCCCTTTTCGGGACTGGTGGGAAGGCGCACACGGAGATCGCCGTGGGGGAAAACGCATGAACACCGTCGCCGGCTACAACTTCGCCTATCTCGACGAGCAGACCAAGCGCATGATCCGCCGCGCCCTGCTCAAGGCCGTCGCCATCCCCGGCTATCAGGTGCCCTTCGGCAGCCGCGAGATGCCGCTGCCCTACGGCTGGGGCACCGGCGGCATCCAGGTCACGGCCTCGATACTCGGCCGCAGCGATGTGCTCAAGGTCATCGACCAGGGTTCGGACGACACCACCAATGCGGTCAATATCCGCCGCTTCTTCGCCCAGACCGCCGGCGTCGCCACCACCGACAGCACCGGCGAAGCCAGCATCATCCAGACTCGCCACCGCATTCCGGAAAAACCTCTGGGCGAGCATCAGATCATGGTGTACCAGGTGCCGCTGCCCGAACCGCTGGGCCGGCTCGAACCGCGCGAGGCGGTGACGCGCAAGCTGCACGCGTTGGCCGACTACGGGCTGATGCACGTCAAGCTCTACGAGGACATCGCCCGCTATGGTCACATCGCCAGCACCTACGACTACCCGGTGCTGGTCAATGGCCGCTACCTGATGGCGCCTTCGCCGATTCCGAAATTCGACAACCCCAAGCTGCACATGAACCCTGCCCTGCAACTTTTCGGCGCCGGCCGCGAAAAACGCGTCTATGCCATCCCGCCCTACACCCGGGTCGAGAGCCTGGATTTCGAGGACCATCCCTTCAGCGTCCAGCGCTGGGACGAGCCCTGCGCCCTGTGCGGCACCGCGGACAGCTTCCTCGACGAAGTGGTGCTCGACGACGCCGGCGGGCGCATGTTCGTCTGCTCCGATTCCGACTACTGCAAGACGCGCCAGGGCGCCGGCCATACCGGCTCGCAAAGCCCTATTCCTGCGGAGGCGACATGAATACGACAATCCCCCCAACCCCCTTTCCGCGAAAGGGGGTGACACTGGTTCAGCCGCGATGCGGCTTCCGGGAAACACCGTCGCCTTCTTGGGGCGGCCCGGCGGAGGCGACATGAATCCCTTGCTGCGCGTAGAAGGCCTGTCGAAACGCTTCGGCGAGCACATCGGCTGCGCCGATGTCGGCTTCGATCTGTATCCCGGCGAAGTGCTGGCGGTAGTTGGCGAATCGGGGTCGGGCAAATCCACCCTGCTGAAACTGCTGTCGACGCGATTGGCGGCGGACGCCGGCCATGTCCGTTACCAGATCACCGGCCGGGGCCTGGTGGACCTGGCCGAGCTTTCCGAAGCCGAGCGGCGCTGGCTGCTGCGCACCGACTGGGGCTTCGTCGAACAGAATCCGCGCGACGGACTGCGCATGAACGTCAGCGCCGGCGCCAATGTCGGCGAACGGCTGATGGCCACCGGCGCCCGCCATTACGGCCAGATCCGCGCCACCGCCAGCGACTGGCTGGCGCGGGTGGAACTCGATCCGGCCCGCCTCGACGAACTGCCCACGGGATTTTCCGGCGGCATGCAGCAGCGCCTGCAAATCGCCCGCAACCTCGTCACCCGGCCGCGCCTGGTGTTCATGGACGAGCCCACCGCCGGCCTCGATGTTTCGGTACAGGCGCGGCTGCTCGACCTGATGCGCGAGCTGGTCACCGATCTGGGTCTCGCCGCAGTGATCGTCACCCACGACCTCGCCGTTGCCCGCCTGCTGGGGCATCGCCTGCTGGTGATGCGCCGGGGCCGGGTGGTGGAAACCGGACTGACCGACCAGGTGCTGGACGATCCCCAGCATCCCTACACCCAGTTGCTGGTGTCTTCCGTCTTGCAGGTATAGGAGTTGTCCATGAACACCTTGATCAACGTCCGGGGTCTGGCCAAGACCTTCGTTCTCCACCATCGCGACGAGGCGCGGATTCCCGTGCTGGAGAACGTATCCCTCGATGTGGCGGCCGGCGAATGCGTCGCCCTGGCCGGCCCTTCGGGCGCCGGCAAGAGCACGCTGCTGCGCTGCCTCTACGGCAACTACCTGGCCAGCGCCGGCAGCATCCGCATTCGCCATGAAGGTCGCTGGGTGGACCTGGCCCGCGCGACGCCGCGCGACATCCTCGCCGTGCGGCGCAAGAGCCTGGGCTATGTCAGCCAGTTCCTGCGCGTGATTCCCCGCGTTTCCACGCTCGACGTGGTGGCCGAACCCCTGCGCGAACTGGGGACCGATGCCGCCGCCGCCCGCGAGCGCGCGGCAGAGCTGCTGGACCGCTTGCACCTGCCGCAGCGCCTGTGGTCCCTGCCGCCGGCGACGTTCTCCGGCGGCGAGCAGCAGCGGGTGAACATCGCCCGTGGCCTGATCGCCGAAAAACCCGTGCTGCTGCTCGACGAACCCACCGCATCCCTCGACGTGGCCAATGCCGGTCGCGTTGCCCAACTGGTCGACGAGGCCCGTCAGCGTGGCGCCGCCGTGGTCGGCATTTTTCACGATCCCGCCATCCGCGACCGCCTGGCCACGCGCCTGTTCGCGGTCGAGGCGCAACTTCTGGAGCTTGCCGCATGACCCGCACCCTGACCCTGACCAACGCCCGGATCGTCACTGCCGACGAAGTCTTCACCGGCACCGTGCAGGTGGCCGACGGCCGCATCGCCGCTATCTCCAGCGGCGCCAGCGCCGTGCCGGGCGCCATCGATTGCGAAGGCGACTACCTGATTCCCGGCCTCGTCGAACTGCACACCGACAACATGGAAAAGCACATGATGCCGCGCCCCGGCGTCGAGTGGCCGCTGCTCTCGGCCATGCTGATCCATGACGCCCAGGTGGCCGCCGCCGGCATCACCACTGTCTTCGATTCCATCCGCATCGGCGAGGTGGAGGCGAAGGCCGCCAAGCCGCTGGCCATCGCCCCCATCATCCAGGCCATCCGCCAGGGTATCGATGCCCGCCTGATGCGTGTCGACCACCTGCTGCACCTGCGCTGCGAAATCGCCGCCGACGACGTGATCGACGAACTGACGCCGCTGCTCGACGAGCCCCTGCTCAAGCTGCTGTCGATCATGGACCATACGCCGGGCCAGCGGCAGTGGACCAATGTCGACAAGTTCCGCATCTACACGCAAAAGAGCGCCCACTGGGACGAAGCCAAGCTGCAGTCCGTGATCGTCGAGCTGATGGCCCTGCAAGCACGCAATGCCGTGCCCAACCGGCGCAGCATCGTCGGCTTCGCCCGCGCACGCGGCATCGCCGTCGCCAGCCACGACGACACCACCGCCGCGCATGTGGATGAAGCCGTTGCCGACGGCGTGTCGATATCCGAATTTCCCACCACCGTCGAGGCCGCCCGCGCCGCCCGCGCGAACGGCATCGGCATCATGATGGGCGCGCCCAATGTGGTGCGCGGCGGCTCCCATTCCGGCAACGTCGCCGCCGCCGACCTGGCGCGGCACGACCTGCTCGATGCGCTGTCCTCCGACTATGTGCCGGCCAGCCTGCTCTACGCCGCTTTCCTGCTGCGCGACCAGGCCGGCTGGAGCTTGCCGCAGGCGGTGGCGACAGTGACGAAAAACCCGGCGCGGATGGCGAACCTGAGCGACCGCGGCGAAATCGCCCCCGGCCTGCGCGCCGATCTGGTGCGGGTGCGCGAAAGCGAACACATTCCGCATCCGCTCATGATCTGGGTGAATGGACAGCGCGCCGCCTGAACATGATCGAAGGCCTCAGTCACCTTACCTTCGTGGTGCAGGACATCGCCCGCACGGCGCGCCTGTTCGCGCAGGTGCTGGATGCGCGGGAAGTCTATGACAGCGGCCCGCAGGGCTTTTCCCTCGCGCCGGAGAAGTTCCTGCTGATCGGCGATCTCTGGATCGCGCTGATGCAGGGCGAAAGCCTGGCCGAGCGCAGCTACCGCCACGTCGCCTTCAAGATCGACGAGGCCGACTTCGACGCCTGCGCCGCGCGCATCGCCGCCGCCGGGGTGGATTTCCGGCCGCCGCGCCCCCGCGTCGATGGCGAAGGGCGCTCGCTCTACTTCCACGATTTCGACAACCATCTGTTCGAGCTGCACACCGGCACGCTCGACCAGCGTCTGGCCCGCTACGCCAGCGCTTGAGCGCCCATGGCCGAGTGCCTGCGGCTGGTCAGCATCAACACCTGGAAATGCGCTGGCGACTATGGCGCCCGCATGGACGTTCTGGAACGCCAACTGGCGGCGCTGACGCCGGACGTGGTGGCGCTGCAGGAGTCGTTCGCCAGCGTCGATGGCCGCCACGACACCGCAGCCCGGCTCGCCCGCCATCTCGGCATGGGCCTGGCCTTCCTGCCCGAACGGCGCAAGCCGCGTACGGTCGGTAGCCAGTCGTTCGACAGCCACTCCGGCCTCGCCGTCCTCAGCCGCCTGCCCATCGCGGCGGAACACCACCTGCCGCTACCGTCGAACGCGGCAGACGGCGGCCGCTCGGCCCAACTGCTGCGCCTGCATTGGAACGGGCGACAGATCGTCCTCGGCAATATCCATCTGACCCATCTGGACGATGGTGCCCTGCGACAGCAGCAACTGGCCTGCCTGCTCAAGCATCCCTGGCTGACCGCCGCCGCCGACCTGGCCCTGGTCTGCGGCGACTTCAATGCCGGACTCGACACGCCCGCAATGCACGCTTTCCTGACGACAGCCGGAGCTTGGCGCGATGCCTGCGCCAGCGTGCCGGACAAACGCACCTTCCGCACCGCAGGCGCAAGCCGCGATCTGGACCACATCCTGATCCGGGCCGACAGCCGGCTGGTCGAGACCGGGGCCAGCGTCGTCCTCGACGGACCAGACCCGGCAACCGGCGTGCTGGCGAGCGACCACTGCGGCGTCAGCGCGAGTTTTCGCTGAAGCAGTGCTTTGCGAAACCCCGACCGCCGTCCCGGCAGCGCCGACTTTTTTGCGATCAGACGGCTATAGCCTGTGTCCCGGCCGATTTCCGCTCATGAAGTTCCGCATACGCTTGGAACCGGCCTGCGCAGCCGATGGCGGCAGCCGCCTCCGGGCCAAAGCCTGCGTCATGCAGCAGGAATGTCACTCCGGCGTTCTTCGCGCATTGCGCGTCGATCTCGCTGTCACCGACGAAGAGGGTCACGTCAGGGCTGCTGCCAAGGAGACGGATCGTCAGCCAGAGGGGTTCCGGGGCTGGCTTGGCCTGGCCCCCGGCATCGATGCCGGTCACTTCGGCAAAGAATCCGTCGATGCCCAGCAGAGCCAGCAGCTCCCTGGCATCGGCGGTGAGCTTGTTGGTGCACACCGCCATGGGGCAGCCACGCTGCCAGGTGAGGGCGAGAAATTCCGCCACGCCGGGATACAGCCGCGATACGGCATGGGCGCGCCGGCGGTAATGCTTGCGGTAGGCGGCGATCACGCCTTCATGCACGGCAGGCGCTGTGCCGTAGCGATGCAATATGGCGCGTGCGGTCTCGTCCAGTCCGCGATGGATGTCGGCCAGCACAACGTCCCGTGGGGCGGGGGGCAGATCGAATTCGCACAGCGCGTCATCAAGCGCCAGAGCGAGGTCATCGAAAGTATCCACCAAGGTACCATCGAGATCGAAGACGATGGCCTGGGCACTTTCGGCCAAGGTGTAAGGAGGTGTCATGACGTAATTCCTGAGTGATGAATGTTCGCCATGATGAATGGCAATTGTTACTTCCGGTTTAACAAGGGCATCGCCGTCTTCAATCTGCTTGGCAAGTCGGCACAAGCAGCCATGGCGCGAAGCTTGTGTGACCGCACGGTGTCATCCATTCGCCATCAAACTGAAACACTTGTGACTTACCGTTGCCGGTTTCCAATAACCGGAGCCCGACATGCGATTCCCCACCCGCCAATTCCTGCCTTTGCTGCTGTCATCCCTGTTTGCCGTCCAGGTGCATGCCATGGATGCCCGTTATGTCGACAAGGACGGCGATATGGTCGCCGATACCCCGCCGGCGGCGGAACAGATCGATCCCCCCACGCTGGTTTTTGCCTATACCCCCGTGGAAGACCCGTCCGTCTACGCCAAGGTCTGGGATGGTTTCATCCAGCATCTGGCCAAGGTAACAGGCAAGAAGGTGCAGTTCTTCCCCGTGCAGTCGAACGCCGCCCAGATCGAGGCGATGCGCGCCGGTCGCCTGCATGTGGCGGGCTTCAACACGGGTTCCAACCCGCTGGCGGTGAATTGCGCCGGCTTCGTGCCCTTCGCCATGATGGCCTCGAAGGACAACCGCTACGGTTATGAGATGGAGATCATCACCTACCCGGGCAGTGGCATCGTGAAGGTTGAGGACATCCGTGGCAAGAAGATGGCCTTCACTTCGGAAACCTCGAATTCCGGCTACAAGGCGCCTTCCGCCCTGTTGCGCGACCAGTTCAAGATGGAAGCCGGCAAGGATTACACCCCGGTCTTCTCAGGCAAGCACGACAACTCGATCCTTGGTGTGGCGAACAAGGACTATCCCGCCGCCGCAATTGCCAACTCTGTCAAGGGGCGCATGGAAGCGCGCGGTGCGGTCAAGCCGGAGGCGACCAAGGTGATCTACAAGTCGCAGACCTTCCCGACGACCGGCTATGGCCATGCCTATAACCTCAAGCCGGAATTGGCCACCAAGGTGAAAGAGGCTTTCTTCAGCTTCAACTGGGAAGGCACGGAAATGGCCAAGGAATTCAACAGTGCCGAGCCGCCCATGGAGAAGTTCATGCCCATCACTTACAAGCAGCACTGGCAGGTGGTACGCGATATCGACCGTGCCATGGGTGTCAGTTACGCATGCAAGTAAGCCCTGCCCCGGTGCTCGAAATCCGGGGACTGGAGAAACGCTACCCGACGGGCGATCTCGCGATCAAGGGTGTTGATCTTGATCTGGCGCCCGGCGCGGTGCTGGGGCTGATCGGCCCGTCGGGCGCGGGCAAGTCAACCTTGATCCGCTGCATCAACCGGCTGGTCGAGCCGACGGCGGGCGCAATCCGCCTGGCGGGAACCGATATCGGCGCTTTGTCGGGCGGCGCCCTGCGCCGCGAGCGGCGGCAGATCGGCATGATCTTCCAGGAATTCGCGCTGGTCGAGCGTCTGACGGTGATGGAGAATGTGCTCTCCGGCCGGCTCGGCACGGTGGGTTTCTGGGCCAGCTGGTTTCGCCGCTTTCCTGGCGAGGACATCGCGGCGGCTTACCGCCTGCTTGATCGCGTCGGGTTGGCCGGCATGGAGAACAAGCGTGCCGATGCGCTCTCCGGTGGCCAGCGCCAGCGCGTCGGCATCGCCCGCGCCTTGATCCAGCATCCACGCCTCCTGTTGGTCGATGAGCCGACCGCCAGTCTCGATCCCAAGACGTCGCGCCAGATCATGCGCCTGTTGCTGGAACTCTGTCGCGAACACGGGCTGGCAGCCATCGTCAATATCCACGACGTGGTGCTGGCGACCGAGTTCCTGCCGCGCATCGTCGGCCTGCGTGCCGGAGAAGTGGTGTTCGACGGCCCGGCCGGCGACGTATCGACCGACGTGCTGACGAGCATCTACGGCGACGAGGACTGGACGGCGATCACGCGCCGCATGCAGCAGGCAGCGCAGGACGACGAGCATCTCGACGAAGCCAAGCTTGTCGCCATCGCCGCATGACGCAAGCACTGGCCGCCACGGCCTACCCCACACAGTGGAAAAAACCGCCGTTCATCGAGAGTGCCGCCTGGCGCGTGGCCCTGTGGCTGGGGGCCGTGCTGTATCTCGTGCTTGCGCTGGGGTCACTGGAAGTCAATTGGGCGCGCCTCGTGGAAGGCCTCGAACGCGGTGGGCGATTTGTGGCCGCCTTCGTACAGCCCGATTTCACCTCGCGCTGGAACGACATTCTCGCCGGATTCAGTGAGAGCCTGACCATGACGATCACATCGACCGCGCTCGGCATCGCGCTGTCGATCCCCGTCGCGGTGGGCGCCGCACGCAACCTCGCGCCGACGCCGGTCTATCTGGCCTGTCGCGGCTTTATCGCCGTTTCGCGTACGCTGAACGAGATCATCGTCGCCATCTTTCTGGTGGCCCTGTTTGGTTTCGGTCCCTTCGCCGGCTTCCTGACCCTGACATTCGCCACGATCGGCTTCATGGCCAAATTGCTGGCCGAGGACATCGAGGAGGCCGACGCCGCGCCGCTGGAGGCATTGCGCGCCACCGGCGCCGGTTTCCTGCAGCGGCTCGATTTCGCTGTGTTCCCGCAGGTCATGCCGCGCTTCATCGGCTTGTCGCTGTATCGCCTCGACATCAATTTCCGCGAATCGGCAGTGATCGGAATTGTCGGCGCCGGCGGCATCGGTGCCACCCTCAACACGGCGATGGATCGCTACGAATACGACACGGCCGCCGCTGTGATCCTCATCATCATCGCCATCGTGATGGCCGCCGAATACCTTTCCGGAATGTTGCGGGCGCGCATCCAATGAGCAACGAAACCGTAGCCGTCTGGCGCAAGCGCGCACCGCGCGCCGAACTGGCGGTCTTTGCTGCTTGGGTTCTGGCGCTGGCCTTCACCTCCTGGGCCTTCCAGGTCATGACGCAGGACACGATCTGGGCCTTTGTCACCGACGCGCCCAAACAGGCCGCCGACATTGGCGGCCGCATGTTACCCCCGGCCTGGAGCTACATTCACGAGTTGTGGTGGCCCTTGTGGGAAACGCTCAACATCGCCACCCTGGGCACCTTGCTGGGCATCGTGCTGGCCACGCCCGTCGCCTTCCTCGCCGCGCGCAATACCACGCCCAGCAGGATTTTCGTGCGCCCCATCGCGCTGTTCGTCATTGCCGCCTCGCGTTCGATCAACTCGCTGATCTGGGCGCTGCTGCTGGTGGCCATTCTCGGCCCCGGCGTACTCGCCGGCATCATCGCCATCGCGCTGCGTTCGATCGGCTTCATCGGCAAGCTGCTGTATGAATCCATCGAGGAAATCGACGCAACGCAGGTGGAAGCCATCGCGGCCACCGGCGCCAGTCGCGCCCAGGTCATGGCCTGGGGCGTGGCGCCGCAGGTGATGCCGACGCTGGCCGGCATCAGCGTCTTCCGTTGGGACATCAACATCCGCGAATCCACCGTACTCGGCCTGGTCGGCGCCGGCGGCATCGGCCTCAAGCTCGAAGCCGCGCTGGGCGTGCTGGCCTGGCCCAAGGTGACTATGCTGCTGATCGCCATTCTCGCTACCGTGGTGGTGAGCGAGTGGATCACGGCGGCGGTGCGCAAGCGGCTGATCTGAGACGCCCGGGCAGTCGCCGCTCCCTTCGTCTATTCGGGTTGCCTCGGCCCTGCATGGCCTCGCCAGCGGCGTTCGGCGCAAAGCAGTGCTTTGCGAAACCCCGACCGCCGTCCCGCCAGCGCCGACTTTTCAACGGAATCATCACGCAACTGCAATAAGACGTTCACATAGCCTGTCTAGACTTCTCCACAAATTCAAGACAGGAGAAACCGTCATGCTGGAAATCAGGAACCTTGGCAAGCGCTTCGGCGAAGCCACTGCACTCAAATCCGTATCGCTGGACATTCCCGCCGGCCAGATGGTGGGCGTGATCGGGCGTTCCGGCGCCGGCAAGTCCACCCTGCTGCGCATGATCAACCGTCTCGCGGAACCGAGCCACGGCGACATCATCTGGCGCGGCGAAGCCGTTTCGGCGCTGCGCGGCAAGCCGCTGCTGGCTTGGCGCGCGCGCTGCGCGATGATCTTCCAGCAATTCAATCTGGTGCCGCGCCTCGATGTGCTGACCAACGTGATGCTCGGTCGCGCCGCCTACAAGGGCACGCTGCCGTCCCTGCTCAAGGTGTTTTCGCCGGCCGAACGAGCCATGGCGATCCACGCCCTGGAGCGCCTGGATTGCGCCCAACTGGCTTTGCAACGGGCCGAGACGCTTTCCGGCGGCCAGCAGCAGCGCGTGGCGATTGCCCGTGCCCTGGTACAGGCGCCAGAAATGATGCTGGCCGACGAACCCATCGCCTCCCTCGATCCGCGCAGCGCCATCCTGGTGATGGACGCCCTGCGCCGCATCAACCGCGAGGACGGCATTACCGTCCTGTGCAATTTGCATACCCTCGACACGGCCCGCCAGTATTGCGACCGCATCGTCGGCATCGCTGCCGGCGAGGTGATCTTCGACGGCGTGCCGGCGGCCCTCGACGATGCCATGGTGCGCCGCATCTACGGCGTGGCCGATAACGACCCGCGGTTCGACGAGTCCGCCACCTCCACGACCGCCTTCGAGAACATACCGTCCCTGGTCCCCATCGCCGCCTGAGTTTTCCGCTACAGCCAACCCCGTCTTTCCCATTTCCGGAGATCACCACATGTCCCGCTTGCGTCGTCTTTCCCTCGGCATCGCTGCCGTCGCCCTCACTGCTTCCGCCACGCTGGCCCATGCCGCCGAGGACTGGAAGAAGAAATTTCCCGTGGTCTATTTCAGCTCGGTGAGTTCTGAGAATCAGGCCGCCACTTCGGCGCGATTCAAGGAGGTGGCCGAGGTCTTCAAGCAAAAAACCGGCGTCGAGATGAAAATCTTTACCGCCTCCGACTACTCTGGCACCGTACAAGCCCTAACCTCGGGCCAGATTCAAATGGCCCAGACCGGTGCCAGCGCTTACGCTGCCGCATGGATCGATTCCGGCGGCCAGGTCGAGCCGCTGGTGACGAACAAGGAACTGGACGGCCAGCTCGGCTACCACTCGATCCTCATCGTCAAGAGCGACAGCCCTTACAAGAAGCTCGATGACCTCAAGGGCAAGACCCTGGCCTGGGCGGATGCCAACTCCACCTCCGGCTACCTGATCCCGCTGGTCAGTCTGCGCAGCGCCGGTATCGAGCCGGACAAGTTCTTCGGCAAGACCCTGTTTTCCGGCGGCCATGAGCAGAGTGTGCTGGGCGTAATTAATGGTCAGTTCGACTCCGCCTTCACCTGGTCCTCGAAAGGCCACAATGCCGGCCAGATTCGCGCCATGGTGGATCGCGGCGTGCTGAAGATGGACCAGTTCCGCATCATCTGGGAATCGCCGCTGATCCCCAACCCCTTGGTCGTGGTACGCAAGGACATGCCGGCTGATATGAGGCGTGAGTTGCTGGCCTTCTGGACCGATCTGCACAAGACCCATCCGCAGGTGGCCGAATCTGCCGCACGCGGCAAGACTGCCGGT
Source organism: Rhodocyclaceae bacterium (assembly GCA_030682175.1). Lineage (GTDB taxonomy): Bacteria > Pseudomonadota > Gammaproteobacteria > Burkholderiales > Rhodocyclaceae > Sulfuricystis. Next base: position 23,893 of record JAUXOM010000132.1, on the reverse strand, counting down.
TTCGTTCCCGCGACGCACGAAATGTACAAGCCGGTGCTCGACGCCGCGCTGGAAGTCCGCAAAAACCGCAAGAAGTAATCAGTCCATTCGGCCGAGCGGGCCGTGGCCGCCATCACAGGCGGCCACGGTCTTTTACAGCATTGACAGGCTTTCCAGATTCTTTGCCCCATGACATCCTCCAGCGCCACCGCTCTCGACTTCGAGGCGCATTACCGCTCCCTGGGCGCCCGCAAGCGGCTCGTCACCATCGCCTACGGCACCCTGTTCCTGATCGCCTTCGGGCTATCGGCCTGGGTCGGCGAGTTTGATCCGCTGAAGCTGCTGCGCAGCCTGCCCCGAGTGCATGAATATGCGGTCAAGACCCTGCCGACACTGAGCCTGGCCACCCTGTGGCATGACCTCAACGAATGGTTCTACGCGCCGGGCAAATGGCTCTCGCTGCTGTGGGAAACCATACTCATCGCCTACACCGCCACCCTGCTCGGCACGCTAGGCGCACTGGCCCTGTGTTTCCACGCCTCACAGAACCTGCGGCGCGGCAGTGTCAGCTACTGGCTCGTGCGGCGCATCTTCGAAGTGGCGCGCACGATCCCCGATCTGGTTTACGCCCTGATCTTCGTCTTCGCCTTCGGCATCGGGCCGCTGGCCGGCATTCTCGCCATCGCCGTGCACTCCATGGGCGGCTCGGGCAAGTTGTTCGCCGAGACGGTGGAAAACATCGACATGAAACCGGTGGAGGGCCTGCGTGCCACCGGCGCCAACTGGCTGCAGATCGTGCGCTTCGCCGTGCTGCCGCAGGTGCTGCCCAACTTCGCCACCTTCACCCTGTGGCGTTTCGAGATCAATGTGCGTACCGCCAGCGTGATCGGCTTCGTCGGCGCCGGTGGCATCGGCCAGGAGTTGTACATCGCCATCGCAAGGCTGTATTACGAGGACATCAGCGCCCTGCTGCTGCTGCTGGTTATCACCGTCATGCTGATCGACTTCGGCTGCGAAAAACTGCGCCACGCCATGATCGGCAAGGAGCACCACTGACATGCGCGAAAACATCGCCAACTTCGACGCCGCAAGCATCGCCGCCATCCGCGCCCGCCACCCGCTGGCCTTTCAGGCGCCCTTGTCCGTCCGCCTGCGCAACCAGGCGGCCTGGTTCGCCTTTTTCGTCCTCACTGCTTACTGCTTCTGGACCTTCGATCTTTCGCCGGCACGCCTCTGGGCAGGTTCGGGTACGCTGCTGGACGTGGCATCGCGTATGTTCCCGCCTACTGTAGGCGATGCCTTCAACGATTACCTGTGGGCCTTGTTCCAGACCATCGCCATGGCCTTTCTCGGCACCGTGATTGCGGCGGTACTGGCCGTGCCGCTGGGGCTGCTGTGCGCCCGCAACGTGCTGCCGGTGCGCATCGCCCAGTTTTTTTTCCGGCGTACCAGCGACACCCTGCGCGGCATCGATCAGGTGATTTGGGCGCTGATCTTCGTCCGCGCCGTCGGCCTCGGTCCGCTGGCGGGCATACTCGCCATCATCATTTCCGATACCGGCACGCTGGCCAAACTGTATTCGGAAGCCATCGAGAACGCGGAAAAGAAACAGGTGGACGGCATTCGCGGCTGCGGCGGCAATCCCCTGCAGACCATCCGCTTCGGCATCATCCCGCAGGTGCTCCCGGTGATGCTGTCCAATGTGCTCTACATCTTCGAATCCAACACCCGCTCGGCCACCATCCTCGGCATCGTCGGTGCCGGCGGCATCGGCTTCTATCTGGCGGACCGCATCCGCACCATGCTGTGGGAAGAAGCCAGTTTCATCATGATCATGATCCTGATCGCCGTCTATGTGATCGACTGGATTTCCAAGCTGATCCGCCGCCGCCTGATCGGCGGCGCGGCGGAAACGTCGGGCGGCTTGCACTGAGCGCCGGGGCGACGCCCGCGCGGCTTTTCTCGTCGGTTTTTAGACATTGGTCGATCTGAAAGGCGACCAGTGGCTGCCCTTGTACAGCCCGATGCCGCACAGCCATCCACCGTCAGCGCAGGCTGACGAGCTGCTGTTGTCCATCTGGCAGTTTTCTGGCGGCTGCCTGCCCCTGCCGATCGGGGTGTCGATAGCTGCAGACGGCGAAATGGACGAACTGCGAAGCCAAAATGAATGAGGCGATTCTCGCAGTGGCCGTCTCGGTGGCCATGCATGTCACCTGGAATCTCATCGCCCGGCGACAGCCCGCCGAGGCTTTTCCCTTATGGTGGGTACTGCTGGCGCATCTGGTCCTGCTGGGTCCGATTGGTTTTCCCGCCTTGATTACGAGCGTGACATGGACTCCAATGTTTGTCGCCTTGATGGCCACTTCCGCGACCGCCAACGTGATTTATTTCTGGGGTCTTCGCAAGGCCTACGAGCATGCGCCAGTTGCACTGGTTTACCCGCTGGTGCGTAGTTCGCCGCTGCCGATCGCACTGTTAAGCGTTCTGCTGACAGGGGAGTCGTTGAGCGCCAACGCCTGGCTGGGGATCGGTATCAGTGTCATCGGACTCTGGCTACTTTCCTGGAGTGCGCTGCTTAACGCGCACGACCGCCAAGCGCTGCCCTGGGCTTTCGTGGCAATGCTGGCGACCAGTGTCTATTCCTTGAGCGACAAAGCAGCAACCGGGAGCGTCCCGGGGTTCGCCGGTTTGATCGGCTTTGTTTCCGTTGGCTACCTTGCGGCCTGGCTCAGCATCACGTGGACAATGAAACGCAAAACCGGTCGCTGGATACCGGCAAAGCGAATCAACACGACAGCCATGCTCGTCGGCGGGCTGTGCATCGGCACGGCTTACGCACTGGTCATTCATGCGATGCGCACACTCCCGTCCGCTGAGGTCGTGACCTACACGAATGCCGGTATCGTGATTGCCAGCATCCTCTCGCTGACCTGGTTCAAGGAAAGACAGGACTGGGGACGGCGGCTCATTGGGGCAGCCATTGTTGCAGTTGGTTTGATGGTTACAGCATCCTGAAAGTCATCAGGGAAATGGCGGGGTAGCAGAAGGGCGGGCAGGAGCGGTTGTTCTACTTGTTTAATCTCGAAGAACATGTGCCCCGGAGTCGTCTTCTGCGCGACATCGATTCCTGTCAGGACCCGAGCGGGTTGCGCCAGCATCTGGCCGAGCACAACAGCCATACCGGGCGCCCCACCATCGATCCAGAGCTGGTGGAGCGCATGCTCATCATTGGTTACAGCTACGCATCCGCTCCGAACGTTGTTTGTGCGAGGAGGTACATCTAAACCTGGCGTACCGCTGGTTTTGCCGCCTTGGTCGCGAGGATACCTTAGCCTTGACATAACGCTGGAGGAAACCTACGCATATGCTGGAGCGAAGGCATCTTCCGGTTTCTCAACCGGTCCCTTCTCGCCCCAGTAGGGGGATATCTTGCGCAGCTGGGCGATGATCGGCGGCACGGCCGCGATGACGCGGTCAATCTCTGACTCGGTGTTGTAGCGCGACAGCGAAAAACGCGTCGTGCCGTGTGCGGCGGTGTAGGGAATGCCCATCGCGCGCATCACGTGCGAGGGTTCGAGCGAGCCCGAGGTACAGGCCGAGCCCGACGAGGCGGCGATGCCGGCCTTGTTGAGCAGCAGCAGGATCGCCTCGCCTTCGATGAACTCGAAGGCGATGTTGCTGGTGTTGGGCAGGCGGTTCGTCACGTCGCCGGTCGGGAAGCAGCGCGGCACCTGGGCGAGGATGCCGGCTTCGAGCCGGTCGCGTAGTCGCTTCACTGCGGTGTTCTCGAAGGCCATTTGCTGCTGCGCCTGCTCGCAGGCCACGCCAAGGCCGACGATGGAAGCAGCGTTCTCGGTGCCGGCGCGCCGGCCGCGCTCCTGATGGCCGCCTCTCAATAATGGGCGATAGCGCGTGCCGCGCCTGAGATACAGCACGCCAACGCCCTTGGGCGCATGCAGCTTGTGGCCCGACAGCGAGAGCATGTCGATCTTGGTCTTCTTCAAGTCGATGGCGATCTTGCCGACCGCCTGCACGGCGTCGGTGTGGAACTGCGCGCCGGCGGCATGCGCCAGCTCGGCCATCTGCTCGACCGGAAAGATCGTCCCCGATTCGTTGTTCGCCCACATCGCCGATACGATCGCGGTGCGCGGGCCGAGGGCGGCCTTGTATTCGTCCATGTCGAGCCGGCCGCGCTTGTCCACGCCGAGGCGCGTGATGGCATAGCCTTCCTTTTCGAGATACTCGCAGAGTGTAAGGATGGCCGGATGCTCGACGGCGGTGGTGATGATCTGGTTGCGCTCGGGTTGCGCTTTCAACGCCGAGAGGATCGCGGTCGAGTCCGACTCGGTGCCGCAGGAGGTGAACACGATCTCCGAGTCGTGCTCGGCGCCGAGCAGCGCCTGCACCTTGGCGCGCGCCTCCTTCAGTGCGAAGCCGACCTTGTTGCCGAAACTGTGCATCGACGAGGGATTGCCGAACTGCTCGGTGAAGAACGGCAGCATCGCGCTCACCACCGCCGGATCGCAGGCGGTCGTGGCGTTGTTGTCGAGATAGATGGGAGCGTCGTTCATGTCATGCCTCCTGAAGGGCCGCCCCGAAGGAGGTATCGCCCCCTGTGGGGGCAGCGAACAAAGTGAGCGTGGGGGCCATTATTGTGCCTTTCCGAGCATCGCGGCGGGCAGCAGGCGCACGAATTCGCCGAGCGCCTCGACCAGCTTGGTCTGGATGCCGTTGAGCGTCGCCGCTTCCATCATGCAGCCGACGCAGGCGCCCTTGAGATTGACGTAGATGTTCTTGCCGTCGATCTCGACGATCTCGATGTCGCCGTGGTCGCGTTGCAGCATCGGGCGGATGGCCTCGACGGTTTCCTCGATCTTGCGGATGCGCTGGAAGTTGGTGAGCTTGGGCGCGGCAGCGGGCGCCGCGGCAGCCACGGACGCGGGGGTGGGCTTCGTCGCGGCGGTCGGCGCGGTGCAGGCTTCCTTCGACACCTTGGCGAGGATCTCCTCGATGCCCTCGTGGCATGAGGCGCAGCCGCCGCCAGCCTTGGTGAAGTGGGCGACCTGCTCGACGGTGGTGAGGCTGTTGACGCGCACCACCTCCTCGATCAGCACCGCGTCGACGGCGAAGCACTTGCAGATCAGCGCGCCTTCCTCGTGGTCGTCCTTCCATACCTCGCCGCGATAGTTGGCCACGGCCGCCTGCAGCGCCTCGCGGCCCATCACCGAGCAGTGCATCTTCTCGGGCGGCAGGCCGTCGAGATAATCGGCGATGTCCTGGTTGCTGACCTTGAGCGCCTCGTCGAGCGTCTTGCCCTTGATGATCTCGGTGAGCGCCGAGGAAGAGGCGATCGCCGAACCGCAGCCGAAGGTCTGGAAACCTGCCTCGACGATCTTCTCGCTGTCGGGATCGACCTTGAGCATCAGCCGCAGCGCATCGCCGCATTTGATCGAGCCGACGTCACCGACACCGTTGGCCCCGTCGAGCAAGCCGGCATTGCGCGGGTTGAAGAAATGTTCGCGAACTTTTTCAGAGTAATCCCACATGCTCGTTCTCCCTGCTCAGATGCTGAAAGACTTGCCTCAGGCCGTGACGAAGGTGAAACAGCCCTTCGGACAGGTACGCCCACAGGCACCGCAGCCGGTGCAATCGCCGGAATTCTTGACGGTCATCATCGCCTTGGCATCCTCGTCGTCCCAATCGTCATCATCAACCTCGTCGTCCTCGCCACGGTCGACGAGCGTCAGCACGTCGCGCACGCACACCTTGTAACAACGGCCGCAGCCGATGCATTTCTTCGCGTCGATCGACTCGGCGTAGGTCGGCGTGTACGGGGTGCCGCCACGGGTTACGGTAGTTGCAATCATGAAGTTTTTCCTTTCCAGGAGGGTTGCATTGAATTGAGTTTGGCCAGGCGTTCGTTGGCGTCGGTCCAGGCCTTGCAGGCGTCGAAGGTCGATTGCGCGAGAGCGGGAATCTCGGCGTAGGCCGCCGGCAGGCGCTCCTCGACAAGGTCGTGCATCTGCCCGGCCCACTCGCTGGCGATGCGCTTGAGCTTCTTCACTTCCTTTTCCAGTGCCCTGAGTTCTTCCTCGTTCATGTTTACATCCCCGCCACGTCCGGATGTGCGCCGATGATTTCCAGGGCGACGGCGAGGATCTTGTCGCCCTCGGTCTTCATCTTCGACAGGCTCTCGAAGCCGAAGCGATGCACGTCGCGCAGCGTGCGGTCGCCGACCACCAGCTTGCCGACGGTGATCAGCGCGCGGCCGAAGCCCTCGTGCGAGAGATGCACCAGCGGCACGGCCATCTGGCCGCATTCCTTCTCGATCAGCACGGCGATGGCGTTGTAGAAGGCCTTCACGCAGGCGATGGTTTCCTCGTCGGGATCGCCGACGATCGGGATTTGCGCCTTGCGCTCCTTCGTCATGATCAGCGGCGCGAGCAGCTTCTCGCCCGGTTGGCCGTCGTAGGTGCCATAGCTGTCGAGCGCGCGCATCTGGCGGATCATCTCCTTGATGAAATCGGTCTCGTAAATCGGGTCGCGTTCCAATACGGCGGGGGTGCTCATGTGGGTTCTCCAATGGGGGATGGTTCGAAAGTCGGCGCTGGCGAGACGGCAGGCGACGCGCAGGTTGCGCGGCGGGCGAGGATGCGCTGGGCGATCAGGCCGACGCCCAGTCCGGACAGCGCGCCGCCGACGGCGGCCAGATCGCCGAAGGCGGACAGCGCGATGGCGCCGAGCAGCAGCGTGGTGGTCGGCAACAGGTAAGCGCGCAGGGCGCCACGTACCAGCGCGCCCTCGGCCAGCGTCAGCGTCACGTCATCCCCGGCGCGCAGCGCGGCCGCCACCGGCAGGCGCACCGTCGTACCCGTGCTGCCGCAAGCGCTGCGGCTGCCGCAGGACGCGCAGGCCGCCGGCGTGTCGACGCTGATCGTCGCCATGCCGTCCTGAACGGCGAGGATGCGGCCGCGGCGGGCGATCATTCTTCCCAGTCCTCGGCGGCCATGCGCGCGAAGCGGCCGGCATCGCCATCCGGGGCCTGCTTCCGGATCGCCTTGTCGAGCCACGCCACGCCGCCGTCGCGGATCGCGGCGCGCAGCTGGCCGAGCAAGGCATCGATGGCTTCGGGCGCATCGAGGCGCAGCGGCTGGATGCCCGCGGCCAGCAACTGGCGCACCGCCGAGCCGCCCACCGCCTGGCAATACACGGCCGCGCAGCCGGACAGCGCGGCGATCTTGGCGGCCAGCTTGCCCTCGTTGCCGTCCATGCCCTCCTCGGAAAACTCGGCCACCTCGACGAGCCGGGCCCGCTCGCCGTCGAGCGTATAGATGACGAAGCCGGTGGCCGCGCCGAAATGCTGGTTCACCCGCGCGCGATCGTCCGAGGCGAAGGCAACCTTGAGCATGGCGGGCAGCGGCTCAGTGCCGGACCAGGCCAGCGTCAGCTTCCGCCGGCCGGCGGTAGATGGAGCGATAGGCGGGGATGTCATGGTGCTGTCCCAAAATGAGATTGGCGAGGTCGAACAGGGCCTGGCGCGCGCCGCGATAACCCACCCACGCGCGCGCATAGCCGCCGACGAGGTCGTACTGCGGAAAGCCGGCGCGCAGCAGCGGAAGGTTCAGGCGTCCGGCGCTCTGCGCGGCATGTGAGTTGGATATCAGCAATTGCGCGTTGCCCAGCTTCGCTGTGCGTTCGAGGTCTTCGAGGTCGCCGATCTGCACCGTCGCGCATGGCACGTCTTTCAACGTAGCGGCACCGTTTTTGGGTACGTTGGGGGCGACGGCGGCGACGATCTCGGCGCCCATGCCGCTGAAGAACTCGCCGAAGGCCAGCAGGTGGTCGGGGTCGAGCGCGAGCGCAAGGCGCGCAAAGCCGGCCATGAAATGCGTGTCGACCATCGCGTCCTGCAACTGCGCGCGCTGGCGTTCGATCTTTTCCGGCACCGGCTGGCCGGCAATCTCCGCGAGCGCCGCGGTGAAGGCATCGCAGGCATCGAGGCCCATCAGGTGGTCAAAGCGCACGTCGGGCACGCCGGTGCGTTCCTTCAGCAGGTCAGCGGCGCGGCACAGCGAGCGGCCAATCACCAGCGTGGCGGCCGCTTCGCCGAGCGCCTCGATTTCGCTCTTTGGCGTGCCACCCACGGTGAGCGGCGAAAACTCGCGGTCGGTCAGATGGCCGTCGAGCGAATCGCCGAGGTCGGGCAGCACCACGGGCCGCAGGCCGAAGGCCTCGATCCATTCCTTGATCGTCTCGATGTCGCCGGGCGTCAGCATCGATGAGGCCAGCACATTCACCTGCATGTGGCGTCGCCCCGCCACACTCCTGTTTTGGCGCCGTCCTGCCAGCGCCGACTTTGGCTCCCTCATTGGCACCCTCATTGGGACCATATAGTCGATGATTGCCTCGACCGCGAGCGCGAAGCCGCTCTCCAGCGAGCCCATGTCGTCGGGCGCATTCACCGGCACCACGGCAATGTGGTCGAACTGCGGATGCTCTTCGCGGAAACGCTTCACCAGCCGTTTGATGTCGGTGCCCTGCGTCTCCGACAGTCCGGTGGTCGGCAGGCCGATGATCTCTGGCGCGTTCTTCTCGCAGATCGTCTTCAAGCCCTCGATCACGTTCGCGTCGGCACCCATCACCGTCGAGATGTGATCCATCGCCGTCGTCTGCAGCGGAATCGGTTCGCGGAAGTGGCGCACGAAAAACACCTTGCCGAAGGCCGTGCAGCCCTGCGAGCCATGCAGCATCGGAATGGCGCTGCGCAGGCCGAGAAAGGCCAGCGACGCGCCGACCGGCTGGGACACCTTGAGCGGATTGACCGCCAGGGCTTTGGTGCGCTTGAGAATCTCGGCCATGACATTGGTACCCTACAAAGAGAGGACACCCCTTCCTTCGCAAGGGCCATGCCAGAGCAGGATTACTTAAAGTTCAATGGCTTGGCGGATTTTTGGTTTGTAGGAAAGCCGACATGGCCTTTGTCATCGCAAATAACGGGATTGCCGCTTACCGGTAACCGGTATAGACTTGCGCCATGATTCGTTCGTTCAAGTGCGCCGATACGGAAACGTTGTTTGCCACCGGAAAATCGCGGCGTTTCGCCAATATCAAGACGGTGGCCGAACGTAAGCTGACACAACTGCATGCGGCCGCGGCGCTGGATTCGTTGCGCGCGCCGCCTGGCAACCGGCTCGAAGCGCTGACGGGCGACCGGCTGGGGCAGCACAGTATCCGCATCAACGATCAGTGGCGCGTGTGCTTTGTCTGGTCGGATGAAGGTGTAACAAACGTGGAAATTGTCGATTACCACTGAGGTGGCATGCGCGGAAAGGAGCAGGCAATGGTGAAGAATGGCATGCGCCCGGTGCACCCGGGCGAAGTATTGCGCGAGGACTATCTGGTCCCGCTGAGCATGAGCGCGAACGCGCTGGCCAAGCGCCTGCACGTGCCGGCTTCGCGCATCAACGACATCGTGCTGGAACGGCGCGGCGTAACGGCGGACACCGCGCTGCGACTGTCGCGTTGCTTCGGCGGCGATGCGCAAACCTGGCTGAACCTGCAATCGATCTACGATCTGCGCACGGCGGAAGTCGCCAACGCCAAGACGATTCAGGCGGAAGTCGAGCCCCTGCGGGCGGCGGCATAAACGCCGTATCCGCTAACGACGGCAACGAATCGTGCCGTCTCGCCAGCGCCGACTTTCAAAGAAAGCAGCCCGCATCCCGAGGATTCAGGGTCTTCCTACCCCTGGTTCCCCTACTGCGCATATCTGGCCGCAACTGGTTGCGGCCATTCGCACTCTCCAGATATCCGCTGGCAAGGCTTACCCGCTCAGAAGCTGTAGAGTCTTTTCGTCTTGCTCGCCACGGAAGTAGCGCTCCAGTACTTGCCTGAACACCGGATCGGCATTGGGAAACGACGCAAACAGGGTCATTGAGGACTTGAGCTTCAGGTCGTCCGGAAAGCCCATGATCTGATTGGCTGTTCTTCCCTGAACATCCAGCAGGGCCGCAGCACACTCTCGCAGGCGGCTGCCAAGACGCGGATGGTCGAGATAGGCTTGCGCCTCTTCCCGGCTGTTGATGGCGTAGCGTAGCGCCATCGGACTGTTGCCCAGCCCGGCCACCTGAGGAAAGATGAACCACATCCAATGGGTTTGCTTCTGGCCAGCCTTCAGCTCGTTCAGCGCTTGAGCATAAATGCTTTCCTGTGCATCGCTGAATCTCTGCAAGTCGTATAGTGCAGTCACGTCATCCACCAAGGCAATCCATGATCCGCTAAGGCAGCAGTCCGAACAGATTAACTTATTCATCCAGGAGTTGTGCGCATGGGATTCGCACTTTCACCGATGAAGATGAAGTCCAGTTTGATGGGAACATATCGGCGCTGATTGATGCCCGCTACCGCCGCGATCCTCGGCTGACATCACGACTTTTAAAAACAGGAAACGCACATGACCATCGAATCTCTACCACTCGATCCCGAACTGGCACATCAACTGTCTGGCGTGACCACCGCCACGCTGACGACTGTCCTGCTCAAGAAGGGCTTGCGCAACGTCTGGGTCCGTGGCGCAATGCCGATCAAGGACGGGCAACCGCGACGCGTCGGGCGCGCCTTCACGCTGCGGTTTGTTCCCGCCCGTGAAGACCTGGCGACGCCCGCCTCGTGGGCTTCACCGATATCCACTCGAGCCGCCATCGAGTCCATGCCGGCCGGTTGTATCGCCGTTGTCGATGCCATGGGTATCACCGACGCGGGCATCTTTGGCGACATCTTATGCTCGCGCATGAAGATGCGAGGCGTCGCGGGACTGGTTACCGACGGCGTCATTCGCGACAAGGCAGGCGTCCTGGGTACCGACTTGCCCGTATGGTGTGCCGGTACGGCTGCGCCGCCATCTGTCGTCGGGCTCACTTTTGTGGACTGGCAACAGCCGATCGGTTGCGGCGGCGTCGCGGTATTTCCCAACGACATCATTGTTGCCGACGCAGATGGCGCCGTGCTGATTCCCGCCGATCTGGCAGACGAGGTGGTTTCCGTTGCGGTCGAACAGGAGCGCCTCGAAGGGTGGATCATGACACAGGTGGCGGCTGGCGTTCCCTTGCCTGGCCTGTATCCAGCGAACGAAGAGAACAAGGCGCGCTACGAAACCTGGGTCAAGACCGGACGCTGATTCATTCATCTGGCCGCACTAAGACATGCCTTCCCCTAAAGCAAAGGGCCGCTAAGGGGCCGTTAAGCCGGCCCCTGCTCCGCTGTCCGGTACGGCAGGTGGCCGGCCATCTCGTCCTGGTAGTCGAGCATCGCGCCGTCTTCGCGCGCGAGGTAGCGCGCCACCGCGTCGCGCAGGCGCGGATCGGCGACCCAGTAGGCGGACCAGGTCGACACCGGCTCGAAGCCGCGCGCGATCTTGTGCTCGCCCTGCGCGCCGGGCTCGAAGCGCTGCAGGCCGTGAGAAATCGCGTATTCGATGCCGGCGTGGTAGCACAGCTCGAAATGCAGGCCGGGGCAGTCGATGTCGGTGCCCCAGTGGCGGCCGTAGAGGGCCCGATCCTCAATGTCGCGGTAGCAGATCGCCGAGGCGACCGGTTGATCGCCAGCGAAGGCGCAGAGCACCACCATGCGCCGGCCCAGCGCGTCGCCAACGCTGCGGAAGAAATCGGCGGTGAACGCGGCCACGCCGCCGAGCCGCTCGAAGGTGCTGCGGTAATGGCGGTGGATGGCCAGCCATAAAGCGTCGTCGATCTCGTCGCCGTGGCGCGCCTCGATGCGCAGGCCGGCGTCGGTCACGGCGCGCCGCTCGCGCTTGAGCTTCTTGCGCTTCTCGGACGTAAAGGTGGCCAGGAAGTCGGCGAAGTCGCGGTAGCCGCGATTAAGCCAGTGGAACTGCACGCCGCGCCGCAGCAGCAGCCCGGCTGTTTCAAACGCTGCGCGGTCGGGCTCGCGCACGAACAGGCATTGCCAGTTGGAGGCGCCGGTTTCGGCGGTGAGGTCGATGGCGGCGGCGATCAGCGCGGCGCGCGCCGCGTTGTCGTTATCGGTCACCAGCAGACGCGGCCCCGGCGAGGGTGTGAAGGGCACGCCGCTGACGAGCTTGGGGAAGTAGTTCAGGCCGGCCTGCTGCCAGGCCGGTCCCCAGGCGTAGTCCATGGCGAAATCGCCGTACCAGTGGTGCCGCTGATACAGGGGCAACAGGCCGGTGAGGCGTCCGTCGCCCGTGCGCAGCGCAAGATGCATCGGCTGCCAGCCGGCCGGGCCGCGCGCGGTGACGCATTGTTCGGCCGCGCCGAGGAAGGCGCGGCTGACGAAGGGATCGCCGTCCGTGGCGAGCCGTTGCCAGTCGGCTGCGGACACAGCGCCAGCAGCGGTGAGGAGTTCGGTGTGCAGCATGTGCCGTCTCGCCGGGGCCGACTTTCAGGGCGCCTTCTTGCCCAGCGGCTTGATGCGCTGCGGCACGATGAAACCGGGCCAGAGCGCGTCGTCGCTATCGAGATAGAGCAGTTCCAGTTCGCGCAAGCGGCGCAGGTCGCGCTGCCGCGTCTTGTCGTTGCGCTGGAGATAAAGGCTGAGATACCAGGGCGCGCGGCGCATCTCTTCGAGCACATAGGGCCGTCCGCGGTCGAGCAACTGCGACAGGATCGTGTACTGGCGGACGTTGATCTCCTTGTCATCGAGGGCGCGGCGGATGTTGCTCGCGTGGAGCAGCATGCCGACGAGGCGATTGACCCGATCATGCAGCGCGTTGATCGTCTGCCGCATTCCCTCGAGATGAAACGTGACGAAGGGCTGGTTGGGTGCGGGCCGATGCTTGTCGGCCGCCTTTCTGCAGGTATTGAAGAGGGTGAAATAGCTGTCGATGTTCGCGAGGTAGTAGCGGGCCAGCGCGAACGGGGCGTAGCGATAGCCCGCGGCCTGGAGCAAGGTCGCCTCGACGACCCGCCCGACGCGGCCATTGCCGTCCCAGAAGGGATGGATCAGTTCGTAGTACAGATGCACGAGGGGCGCCCGGATCAGCGCGGGGACGCCCGCCGCCTCCAGTTTGGCATGCCATTCCACCAGTGCCTGAAGCAGGACGTCGATGTCCCGGCCGGATTGCGGTGGCTGGTAGCGGCCGCCATGGGCGGCATCGCCGACATAGGTGACGCGATCCTTCGGATTGTCGCGCAGCAAGCCCGGCCGATTGTCGGCATGGGGAATCCGGTCCGTGATCAGGCGATGCACGTCGATGATGAATGGCACATCCAGTGACCATCCCGGCTTGGCCGCCGCGGCCTGCGACAGATCGTAGGCGGCCTTGATGTTGATGGCGCGCCGCTGCTCGACCTCCTGCACCAGAGCCGGGTCGAGGGCCAGCGCAGTAGCGGTTTCGTTTTCGCTCAGCGTGCCGCCCTCGATGGTATTGGTGCCGAACACGCTGCTGACGACCACCTCCTTTTCCAGACGATTCGCGACCTGGTCAAGCGGCGAGGCAACGAAACGCTCATGCGCATCCTCGACCCGCTGGAGCGCGAGCGCCATGTCCGCGATGACGATGCCCGGCTCGAACACGAAGGGGCCGAAGCGCTCCGTGTCGATGCGGCGGGTAATGTCCGGAAGGATTTCTGGCAACATTTTGTCCTTAGAAATGTCTTTGTGAGGAAACATGGAACACCCTGTTTCTATTCACTTTATACATTACCAAAGAACATTTGTGTCTTAATAAATGTCCGGATGCCTGATCCGGTGAAAATGGCGAGCGAAATTCTGGTGGTGCCGTCTCGCCAGCGCCGAGTTTTCAAGCCGCGACCGGGGTGCCTGCCGCCTTTACACTCGCCCACGGCGCCGGCTTCTTCACCGCCGCCCACACCGGGCTTTCCATCGTCAGCGCGAGTTGCCGCGCCAGTTCCGGCATGCCGGCGTAGCCCGCGTAGCCGAACTCGCGTTCCTGGTTGATGTCGAGGAAGGGGATGCGCGACTTGAGCGCCATGTAGAGGTTGCGGCCGCCGGCGATGAGGATGTCGGCGCGCAGATCCTTGTAGGCGCCGAGCAGCGCCTTCGGGCTGCCGTCCTCGATCATGTTCGCGTCCGGGCCCATGATCTCGCGGATGCGTTCCTTGTCTTCCTCGGTCGATTTCTTCGTGCCAGTGGCGACAACTTCCATGCCCAGATCCTGCAGGGCCGAGACGATCGACCACGACTTGACGCCGCCGGTATAGAGCAGCACGCGCTTGCCCTTGAGCCGCGTGCGCCAGGGTTCGAGGACGGCGTTGGCCCTGGCTTCCTCGCGCGCGATCAGCGCCTCGGTGCGCGCGGTGAGGTCGGGATCGTTGAGCAGGCCGGCGAAGTCGCGCAGCGCCTGCGACATGTCGCGCACGCCGTAGAAGCTGCCTTCGAAGAAGGGCACGCCATGTTTTTCCTTGAGCTTGCGCGCCACATTGAGCAGCGCCTTGGCGCAGACCACCATGGTCGCCGCCGCGCGGTGCATGGTCTGGATTTCGTGAAAGCGCGCGTCGCCCGAGAGGGTCGCGAGGATGCGCAGGCCCAGCTCGTCGAACAGCGGCGCGACATGGAAGAACTCGCCGGCGATGTTGTATTCGCCGATCAGGTTGATGTCATGCACCCGGATGCCCGGCCGCTGCGCGGCGGCCGGCACCGGATCGGGTTCGCGCGTGCCGATCACATACTTGAGCATGGCCTCGCCGCCGAGGCGGTTGCCCATGTTCTTGGTGCCGTAGAAGCCGGCCGCATCGACCGGCACGACCGGCACGCCGAAATGTTCCGCCGCCGCCTTGCAGATGGCGTCGAGATCGTCGCCGATCAGCGCGGTGACGCAGGTGGCATAGACGAACACCGCGGCGGGCGCATGGTCGGCCACCGCCTGCTTGATCGCATGGAACAGGCGCTTCTCGCCGCGCCCCATGATCACGTCCTGTTCGGTGAGGTCGGTCGTCATGCCGGTGCGCCACAGCGTCGGGCCGGTGGAGCGCGTGCCGCGGTTATCCCACGAACTGCCGGCGCAGGCGATCGGGCCATGCACGATGTGGGCGACATCGGCGATCGGCAGCAGCGCGATCTGCGCCCCGTCGAAGGCGCAGCCGCCGGCGGTGGCGCCGGGCTTGGGCTTGGCGCAGCCGGATTTCTCCTTGGCATTGTGGGCGCAGGCGGGTTCGTTGAGCAGTTCGGCGATCTGGGCAGTTTTCATGGACGGTCCTTTCTAGCCTCCTAGTGCAAACCGTGTGCCATGCCTAAGCATCTGTTTCGACAAGGATCGCGCGATCTGGCACGTTGTCGCATTTGCGACAATGAGCGTTGACGCGACAAAGCCATGCGCCTGAATTTCAGGCCAAACGGGGCGTGGCATGGGGTTTGCGTGATCGACAGTGCACCCACTCATTGGAGGACGCCATGCAAACCGTATTCGAGCAAGTCGTCTGGGCGCCGCGTATCGTCGCCGCCCGCCCCCTCAACTCGATCGACAACGAGTACGAGGACATCGTCGCCCTGCTGATGGATTACCGCAGCGACGACAGCGCCGAAACCCTGCGGCTTTGCTACGCCATCGCCACCGCATCGATGGGCGAAAACCATCTCTGGCAGGACATGGGGCTGGCCAGCCGCAAGGCAATGTCGGCATTGCTGGAGGCGCACTTCCCGGCGCTCGTCGCGCGCAATGTGGGCGACATGAAGTGGAAGAAGTTCTTCTACCGCCAGCTCTGCGAACGCGCCGGCGTGCCGATCTGCAAGTCTCCGCATTGCGCGGAGTGTGACGACAAGCCGGTCTGCTTCGGGCCTGAAGACGCCTGATCGCCCTACGGAAAACCCAACGTGGCCTGGTTTTTATCTAGCGCTATGTAGTGTGAGGTAATTTCGCCTTGTACAGATCAAGGCTGTGGCTCTGATCGGATGACGATGCACGCGATTATCGACTTTGCGACAGCCACCGATCTCCCGGAGATGATCGACCTCATGCGCGAACTGTTCACCCTCGAAAGCGATTTTCAGCCCGAGCACGACAAACAACTGCAAGGCCTGAAACTGATTCTCGACAACCCGGCGCTGGGTCAGCTCTTCGTGCTGCGCGTCGAAGGCAAAGTCGCCGGCATGGCCAATGCGCTGATCACCGTCAGCACGGCGCAGGGCACGCGCGTGTTGCTGCTTGAAGATGTGATCGTCAGCGCGAAGTACCGGGGCGCCGGGCTGGGCCGCGCACTGGTCGAGCAGGTACTCGCGTGGGCGACAGCGCAGGGCATGACGCGCGTCACCCTGCTGGCCGACCGGGACAACACGGCCGCCCTGGCTTTCTACGACCGGCTCGGTTTCGAAAACTCGGCGATGGTGGTACGGCGCAAGCCGTTGTGATCAAAAGCTGTAGGGCCGGTGCAGCCAGTCGCGCACGACCTGCACGTCGCGGCCGGGCAGGTAGTTGAAGCCGCCTTGCACGTCCTCGATCACGACGGCCGCGACGGCATGCGGCACACTCTTCGTCGTGAGCATGTGGAAGAACCACGCCATTGGATAACCGAGGTGGCGGTCGAAGCGTTGCAGCGCGCCGGCCAGTGCCAATCCCCTTAGCTCATGGGCGCCAAACCCGCCATCGAAACGCGGCGGCGCGCCATTCAAGGCCGCCACCGGGGTGGCGCCACGGATCGGCTGGCGATAGCGGTCGAGGTGTTCGCGCACCGCAAGCACCCAGTGATTGCTGAAGTCGCTGGCATGGCTGGCGGAGCTCGCTTCCCAGGCCTCGATGAAGCGATGCACCGGCTGCGGCTCGGGTTTCTGCGCCCGCATGCCGTCGAGGAATTCGGCGATATGGGTCAGTCGGCGCATGGCGTAGAACGGCACGCCCAGCGCGGCCTGATGGTTCGGACAGGCGTCGCGCGGATCGACAAGTTCCGCGAGGCTGGTCGGCACCTCGCCGGCGGGAAACAGGGCATGGCAAATGACCTCTTGCAGTTCCTCGATGTCGATCTGGATGAAATCGGCGGCGCCCGGGCCGCTGCGTGCCACCCAGTAGTGTGTCTTGCCGGTCAGCCGCGTGGCACGCAGCTTGTCGTCGGCATGGGCGCTGGCGACGACGGCGAGGTCCTCATCGCAGCGTTCCAGTTCTTCCTCGGCCCAGCGCTCGATATCGTCGGCAATATGCCGGCCTTGCGCATCCACCACGCCACCGAGGCGATACCAGCCGCCGCGCGTCAGCACGCCGCGGAAGTTCAGTTGCGGCACCAGGCGCGCCAGTTCGCGAGCCAGGGCGGCCGGCCCCTGTGCCACCGGCACCTGGACGCAATATTCGGCGACCAGGTGCGACAGGGTGGTCAGCTCGGGCACTTTTGGGGCATTGGTGGTGACGAACATCCGGATTGCTCCATGCGCTCAGTCTTCGTCGTCACGCAGCGCCACCACGATGCCGGTTGCGGCGGCCAGGTCGTTGGTGAGGCTGAGGCAGTGTTCGCCGGTGGCCACATAATAGATCTCGCAGACCGGGTTCCCCGCTGCCGACGCGAGTCGCGGCGAAACGTCGTCAGCGCCGCACACCGAGATGTGGCGACCGGGAAAGGTGGCCCGCAATTCCTGCACCAGCGCCTCGTAGTCCCGCGACGGGCTGGCCGCGACGTGCGCGAGCACCGCGTCGAGGTAGTCGGGCGTGATGCCGGAATTCATTCTTCCCCGACCTCGGCGAGTTCGCGATAGGTGGCCAGCGAGGCGGCCTCCACGCCCATCACCTTGGCGAGCCAGGGCGGCGGGTTCGTCAGGGTCTGCTGCAGCCTGGCCAGCATGTCATCGACCCGCGTATTCGGCGCCACCTTGAGCGGATGCGTGCCGGCGCGCACGACCTTGGCAGCGGCCGGACCGCCGATCGACTGGAAACAGGCGATCTGGCAACCGTCGATCAGGGCGGCACGGGCCTTGTTGCGATCTTCGGCCTCGTCGGCCGCGGCGGTGGAGAGCGCGTTGACGAACTCCACCGTCTCCGGCGACACCTGATACACCAGAAAAGCGCGGCAGGAACCGAAGTGCCCGTCGATCAGTTCGCCACTGTCCGTGGCGCAGGCAACGCGAATGGCTCCTTTAAGAGATGCAGACACGTACAGTTTCCTTTCGAGCGAAGCGAGCAGATGAGTCACCTCCCCCGCGAGGGGGAGGCTGGGAGGGGGCGGGTGACGATGGGCATCGTGTATCAGAGATACACGATGCAGGCATCGCCGGCGGGGCAGGCCGCCACGCACTGCGGCGAATCCTGGTCTTCGCACTCGTTGCAGGTGTCCTTGTTGATCTTGTAAATGCCGCCCTTATCGGTAATCGAGGTGGTCGGGCAGACCGGCACGCAGTCGCCGCAGGATGTGCATTCCGCCTGGATGATTTTCATTGCCATGATGAAACTCCTTTAAAAATTTACTCGACACCATCGATTCGCTTGGCCCGCAGCGAGCAAGGCAGGCGCTCGGGCGCGCTTTGCGGTTCGATGAAGTAGATGCCGCCATTCTTCAACCTGATCTCGCCGCCCCACTTTTCGGGGCTATCGAATTCCATCGAGGTAATCTGGTCCTCGATATCGCGCTTGGGCATGTAGAACACATAGCCTGCGTCGCCGCGGCGGATCATGATGTTGGCCACGATGAATTACCGCACAAGGTCGTGGTTGTAGTCGGTCGTGCCCATCCCGCGCGTCTTGTCGTCGAGCAGTTCGAGCACGGCGTTGGTCAGCGTGGTCAGCACCTGCATGGCGCCTTCGTAGCCGAGCGTGGTCTGGCGATGCAGATGGTGCCGGTCGAAGATCGGGAAGCCGATGCGGATCAGCGGTACCTCGAACTCCGCGCCCTTGTGGAAGGTGTCGCGCTGGATGTACTTGCCGTAGCTGTTGCCGATGAGAAAGTCCGGCTTGTCGGTGAAGCACAGGCTGCGCAGGTGCCACAGGTCCGCGCCGGGATAGGGCTTGCCGTTGGCGCCATAGGGACTCGACGCCAGCAATGCGGTCATCGCCTTTGCCCACTTCTTGCTGCCGTTGTTGCAGACGACATGGGTCGGTTCGATGCCGAATTCCATCATCAGCTTCACCATGCCCATGGTGAAGTCCGGATCGCCGTAGACCGCCATTTTCTTGCCGTGCAGCCAGGCGTGCGAGTCGGTCATCATGTCCACCAGGCGACCGCGCTCCAGTTGCAGGGAAGCGGGAATCGGCTTGCCGCTGACTTCGGAAACCTTCATCAGGAATTCGTCGGTCCACTCGACACCCATCGGGATGTTGAGCTTGGGCACTTCATGGTTCCAGGTGCTCTCGACGAACTTGCTGGTCTTGGCGAGGCCGAGCGGCTGGATCAGGAAGGTGTTGTGGGCATTGGGCGCGTCCTTGACCTCGTCCTGCGTCGTGCCGCCGGCATACATGCGGAACTCGCCGTCGGCCGGGGTGTCGAGCACTTCTTCCGGATCGGAGAGCATCGTGTAATCGACGCCCATTTCCTTCATGTAGCGCTTGATGACGCGGTAGTTGCCCAGATAGGTCTCGAAGCCCGGCACGATGTTGATCTTGCCGTTGCTGCCGACGACCTTGCCTTCCATGGTGTTGAGGGTGAAGTAACGCAGGATGCCCTCTTCCATGTTGTCCCAGCCGGTGACATGGCTGCCGACGAAGCTCGGCGTGTGGGCGAAGGGGATCGGGAAGTCCTCGGGCACATGGCCTTCCTTGCGGGCGTTGCCGATGAAGGCGTTCAGGTCGTCGCCGATCACCTCGGCGATGCAGGTGGTCGACATCGCGATCATCTCGGCGCCGTAGAGCGCCTTGGCGTTGGCCAGGCCTTCATGGATGTTCTTCTGCCCGCCGAACACGGCCGCGTCTTCCGTCATCGAGTCGGCGATGATGGCGATCGGCTCCTTGAAGTGGCGGTTGAAGTAGGTGCGAAAGTAGGCGATGCAGCCCTGCGAGCCGTGGATATACACCAGCGTCTTGTGGAAGCCGAGCGAGCACAGCGCCGAGCCGAGCGGCTGGCACTGCTTGGCCGGGTTGATGGTGAGGGCCTCGCGCTTGAAGTTGAGGTCCTGGTATTCCTGGGTCGTCGTCCAGTTGAAGACCTCGTCGATCTTGTCCTTGGGTGAGATTTCCTCGAAAAGTTCGCGCTTCTTGGCGATCATGCCCTTGTAGTCGTCGTCCCGAAACAGGGGGAAGCACGTCTTGATATTTTCTGCTGCTTGCATTTTCATCTCCTTTGCCCGGCCACCAATCTGTGGACGCGGGCGAAAGTTATCGAAAGGGTGTGTTTGCTTCCGCGGCTTCAGGCGGCCTTCAGTTCGGCAGCCTCTTCCTTCAGCCACGGCGCCTTGAGCATCTTCCAGCACGGATTGTTGAGCGTCAGGTCCATGTCCTTGGCGAACACGGCGAAGCCGTCGTAGCCGTGGTAGGGGCCCGAGTAGTCCCAGGAGTGCATCTGGCGGAAGGGGAAGCCCATCTTGTGGAAGACGTACTTCTCCTTGATGCCGGAACCGATCAGGTCGGGTTTCAGCGCCTTGACGAATTCGTCGAGCTCGTGGCCGGTGGCGTCGTCGTAGATCAGCGTCGCGTCGCCCATGTCCTTGATGGTGCGGTCATAGTCGTCGTTGTGGGCGAACTCGTAGCCGGTGCCGACCACTTCCATGCCGAGGTCCTCGTAGGCGCCGACGACGTGGCGCGGCCGCAGGCCGCCGACGTAGAGCATCACCTTCTTGCCCTGCAGGCGCGGCTTGTACTTGGCGATCACCTCGTTCATGGCGGGCGTGTATTTCTCGATCACGCGCTCGGCGCCTTCCTTGATGTGGTCGTCGAAAAAGCTGGCGATCTTGCGCAGCGACTCGGCGATCTTGGTCGGGCCGAAGAAGTTGTATTCGAGCCAGGGAATGCCGTACTTCTCTTCCATGTGGCGCGAGATGTAGTTCATCGAGCGGTAGCAGTGCAGCAGGTTGAGCTTGACGAACGGAGTGTTCTCCATCTCGGCCAGCGTGCCGTCGCCGGACCACTGCGCCACGACGCGCAGACCCATCTCTTCGAGCAGGATTCGCGAGGCCCAGGCGTCGCCGCCGATGTTGTAGTCGCCGAGGATGGCCACGTCGTAGGGTGTCTTCTCGAAGGGCTGGCCGTCGCGGTTGGAGAGAATCCAGTCACGCACCGAGTCGTTGGCGATGTGGTGGCCGAGCGACTGCGACACGCCGCGGAAACCCTCGCAGCGCACCGGCACCACCGGCTTGTCGAGTTGGGCGGCGGCCTTCTTCGATACCGCCTCGATGTCGTCACCGATCAGGCCGACCGGACACTCCGACTGCACCGAGATGCCCTTGTTGAGCGGGAACAGCATCTCGATCTCGTCGATCAGCTTGGCGAGTTTCTTGTCGCCGCCGAAGACGATGTCCTTTTCCTGGAAATCGGAGGTGAAGTTCATTTCGCAGAAGGTATCCACGCCGGTGGTGCCGACGTAGTAGTTGCGGCGGCCGCCGCGCGCATACTGGCCGCAGCCGATCGGGCCGTGGGAGATCGAGATCATGTCCTTGATCGGCCCCCAGACGACGCCCTTCGAACCGGCGTAGGCACAGCCGCGCATGGTCATCACGCCGGGCAGCGACTTGCGGTTTGAGGTGATGCACTTTTTGGACGATTCGAGTTCCGTGTCGTTGACCATCAAGTGCTTGGCACGGTCCTTCCTGGCCTTTTCGGGATAAATCTCGAGCACTTCCTGGATGAGGGTCTCGGTTGCTTCGCGGGTTAATGCGGACATGATTACGTCTCCTGAAGGGCCGTCCCGAAGGAGACGGCGCCCCCTGTGGGGGCAGCGAACAAAGTGAGCGTGGGGGCCATTACTGTCTCCTTAGGCGGCAACGGCTTCGGCGGCGAGTTCGGCGGCGGTCTTGCCGATGATGGAGGTGTCTTCCACTTCCATGATGCCGAACTCCATCAGCAGTTCTTCCAACTGTTCCATCTCGATCGGCGTCGGAATGACGAACTTGGTGTTGTTGACGATCTTGTTGGCGAGGGCGCGATATTCGTCGGCCTGCGAGTGCGTCGGGTCGTACTCGATCACGGTCATGCGGCGGATCTCGGCGTGCTGCACGGCGTTGTGGCGCGGCACGAAGTGGATCATGGTGGTGCCCAGGCGCGCGGCCAGGGCCATGATCAGTTCGTCTTCGCGGTCGGTGTTGCGCGAGTTGCAGATCAGGCCGGCCAGCCGCACGCCACCGGAGTTGGCGTACTTGACGATGCCCTTGGCGATGTTGTTGGCGGCATACATGGCCATCATTTCGCCGGAGCAGACGATGTAGATTTCCTGCGCCTTGTTCTCGCGGATCGGCATGGCGAAACCGCCGCAGACCACGTCGCCGAGCACGTCGTAGAAGACGAAGTCGAGCGCTTCATCGTAGGCGCCTTCCTCTTCCAGGAAGTTGATGGCGGTGATGACGCCGCGGCCGGCACAGCCGACGCCGGGCTCCGGGCCACCCGATTCGACGCACTTGATGCCGCCGAAGCCGATGTTCATGACATCTTCAAGCTCCAGATCTTCGACGGAGCCGGCTTCGGCCGCGAGCTGCATGACACTGGTCTGGGCCTTGGAGTGCAGGATCAGCCGGGTCGAGTCGGCCTTGGGATCGCAACCGACGATCATGACCTTCTTGCCGGACTCGGCCAGGGCCGCGACCAGATTCTGTGTGGTGGTGGACTTGCCGATACCACCCTTGCCGTAGATGGCGCATTGACGCAGTTTTGCCATGGTGTAATCTCCTTTGTCGAAAATCGTTCTGGTCTGAGGCATATCCCGTGTTCCCGACAGATAAGTGGCAAGGAGCGTGCCACCACGGCGAAACAGACTTAACTCACTGTTACATATAGATATTCAACGTGCTCAGCGTGACGAAGCGAAGCGACAACACAGTGGGTTCTTGTAGCACTTCCGACAATTCCGCACAGAACCCCAGCTTGCCCTCCTGGGCACGCCTGCCGATCAACCGCTGCAACCTGCCGGCGGTGATCCTCGGCAGCCTCACTTTCCAGCAGCACCCGACAGCGCTCGCGCTCGACGGCGTCGCCGAACTGCATGCCGACCTGTTCGCCCTGCAGGACGGCATCGACACTGCCACCGAGCGTGCGCAATTGTTCCGCGACTACGTCGCCGCGCACTTCTGCCTCGACCATCTCGAAGCAGCCGGCATCGACGAACATTCGCAAAAACGCGCCAAGGCCAACTGGCTGCGCACGCTGCGCGGCTGGAGCTTCGACGCCGACGGCCGCGAGGGCGCGGTGCTCAAGGGCTGGGTGGAATCGCGCTTCGGCCTCGTGCCGCGCTTCCACGGCGAGCCGCTGCGCGACTTCAGCGGCCCGGCCTGGCTGCGCTACGAGGAAATGCGCGCCGGCGGCCTTTACGGCACCAACGCGCTCGAGGCACAGCTCGACCTGCTCTACGCCTATTGCCAATATGAATTCGCCCGCGCCGCCGCAGGCGACCGCCTGACGCTCTACCGCGGCATCAACCGCATCGGCGAACACGAGGTGCTCTCCGGCGCGGGCCGGCGCCAGGTCGTGCTGTTCAACAACCTGGGCTCATTCACCGCCAGCCGCGAGCGCGCCGGCGAGTTCGGCGACTACATCCTCGCCGTCGCGGTCCCCCGCGCCAAGATCTTCTTCCACTGCGCCCTGCTGCCCGGCATCCTCAAGGGCGAGGACGAACACCTCGTCATCGGCGGCGCCTACGAAGTCACGCTGAGCACGCTGTAAAAGTCGGCGCTGGCAGGACGGCGGGAGGCCGCCCGGTGCGGTAGTTCAGATCGACTGTACGTCTGTATCTCGGCCAAGGACTAAACCGCTCGCGCGGTAGGGGTGGTGCTGGACTGTAGTAGGGTGTTCTGGACCGTAGGAGGTTTGCAAAGGCAGGCAACTGCCGATGTTGGAAACGAGGCAATCCCGCCTCGATTTCCGACAGGAGCA
>JAUXOM010000100.1 GCA_030682175.1 Rhodocyclaceae bacterium | reverse complement strand
GGAGGTGACTGTTGCTCGCTGCGCTCGACTATCACGGGGAGCTTTGTTCTTGCATTTGTGCGGTTTGCGGCTGTCGCCGCGTATCGTCCCGGCTTGGGGCGGCCCTGCGCCGGGACTGCTCTGTAACTACTTTAAATTGGGTTTGTGGAAAGTCGGTGCTGGCGAGACGGCGTTAAATCCACCCCTCGCTGCAGCCTTGCCGCCGGGCCGCCCCAAGACAAGGCCGTAGGCCGCAGGACAGCCGAAGGCTGGTTACGCGTAGCGGAATGCGACTTTGTCGCACACAAGGCGGCACGCGGCGCCAGCCGCAATCCGCGCCCAGGCATGACGGGGGCTCCCCGTAACAAACGAGCGCAGCGAGTCAACCGTCACCCCTCCCGTGAGGGAGGGGCTGGGGGAGGGCGGGTCTTTTCTCTCGCCAGCCTTCGACCAAAGAGTAAACCGCGGGCACGACGACCAGCGTCAGCAGTGTCGAAGAGATCATGCCGCCGACGACGGCGATGGACAGTGGCTGGTTGGTTTCCGCACCGGCGCCCAAGCCCAGCGCGGCGGGTAAGAGCGCGAGGATGATGGTGGCCGAGGTCATCAGTACCGGCCGCATGCGGATCGGGCAGGCGTTACGCAGCGCGGCATCGACATTCATGCCCTGTGCGCGGCGCTGGTTGGTGAGATCGACCAGCAGGATGGAGTTCTTGGCGACCAGGCCGACCAGCAGTACCAGGCCGATCATCGAGTAGATGTTGAGCGACTGATTGAACAGCCACAGGGCGGCGACGCCGCCGACGATGGCCAGCGGCTGCGCCAGCATGACGATGACCGGTTGCAGGAAGCTGTTGAACTGGCTGGCCAGCACCATGTAGAGCAGCACCAGCGCCAGTACGAAGGTGAACACCATGTGCTTCATGGTCTTGCCGAATTCCTCGGCCTGACCGATGAGCTTGACCTGATAGCCGGCGGGCAGGATTTCGGCAGCGGTCTTCTTCACGAGGTCGACGGCGTCGCCGAGCGGGATAGTGGGCGTGGCATAGAAGGTGGCCGCGTACTGCAGGTCGTAGCGGCCGATTACCGCGGGTCCGAGCTTTTCCTCGAAGCGGGCGACGGAATCGAGACGCACCAGCTTGCCGTCCTTGCTGCGTATGAATATTTTGGCGAGATCGGACGGCTGGGTGAATTCGCCGTCCTTGGCTTTCACGCGGATATCGTAGCGCTGGCCGTCGCCGGGCTCGTCGTTGAACTTGGCGATGTCCACACCACCGGTCAGCATGTTCACGGCGAGCGCCACGTCGGCAGTGGACAGGTTGGCATTGGCGATGCGCAACCGGTCGGGTGTGAATACGAGCTGGGGCAGGTCGAGCTGAACGTCGCTGTCGACGCGGCCGATGGCGGGCAGGGCGGCGAACTTCTGCTGCAACTCCTTCGACAGGCGGCCGATCTCGTCGATGTTGTCGCCGGTGAGCACGAACTGCAACGGTTCGCCGCGCTGGCCGCCGATGAGGGCGAAGGGGGCGGCGAAGGCGCGGGCGCCGGGAATGGCCGCCAGTTCCTTGCGGAGCGCGGTGACGATTTCCTGCTGGCTGCGGCGGCGCTCCTCGCGTGGGGCCATGCGCACGATGACCGTGCCCTGGTTGACCTGGCCGGCGGTACCCAGGCCGATGAGGGCGAATTCGGTGCGCACCTCCGGATAGCGGGCGAGGATCGCCTCGACTTCGCGCAGGCGGCTGTCGGTGTAGTCGATGGAGGAGCCCAGCGGCGTGCGTAGCGAGATGCGGAAGCGACCCTCGTCCTCCTCGGGAGCGAAGGTCTTGCCGACGTTCATGAAAAAGAAGCTGCTGGCAACGACGATCAGTGCAGTGAGCGCAGCCACCAGCCAGCGATGGGTCAGCGCCCGGTCGAGCAGGCGCACGTACAACCGGTCCATGCCGCCGAGGATGCCGTCGAGCAGGTGGTAGATGCGGCCGTGCTGCTTTTCGACCCTCAGGTAGCGGGAGCAGAGCATGGGGGTGAGCGTCAGCGATACGAATAGCGAGACCAGCACACCGAAGGTGACGACCACGGCAAAGGAGCGGAAGAACTGGCCGATGATGCCGGAGAGGAAGATCACCGGAGCGAAGATGGAGACCAGCGAGAGCGTGGCGGCGATGACCGCGAAGACCACCTCGTTGCTGCCGTTGATGGCGGCCGACACCGGGTCGGCATCGATCTCCTCCCTGTGCCTGAAAATGTTCTCGAGCACGACGATGGCGTCATCCACCACCACGCCGATCAGCAGCAGCAGGGCCAGCATGGTCAGCGAGTTGAGGGTGTAGCCGAAGAAGTAGATGACGGCGATGGCGCCCGTCAACGAGACGGGGATGGCCAGCGCCACGATCAGCGTCGAGCGTATCGAGCGCAGGAAGAACCACACCACCAGCGCGGCGAGCAGCGTGCCCTCGATCAGGTGCTCCTTGAGCGAATTGACGATCTCGAGAATGAACACCGCGTCGTTGGAGACGGTGGTGATCCTCATGCCCGGCG
The DNA here is from genome assembly GCA_030682175.1 of Rhodocyclaceae bacterium. Taxonomy (GTDB): domain Bacteria; phylum Pseudomonadota; class Gammaproteobacteria; order Burkholderiales; family Rhodocyclaceae; genus Sulfuricystis. Next base: position 2,108 of record JAUXOM010000100.1, on the reverse strand, counting down.
GCAGCTGCGGCTCGATTTCCTGCGCCAGCTTTTCCTTGATGCGGTCGACGATGGCGACAGTGTTGGCGTTGGCCACCTTGACCACGCCGAGGCCAACGGTCATTTCGCCGTTGAAGCGGGCGAGCTGGCGGTTGTCGGTGAGGCCATCCTCCAGTTCGGCGACGTCCTTGAGCCGGATGGTGGCGCCGTTCTTCTGGCCGACGACCAGTTCGGCCAGGTCGTCGAGGGTGTGGAATTCGAGGTCGAGCTTGACCAGGCTCTCGGTGGCCTGGCCGACGACGAAGCCGCCGGCCAGCGCCACGTGCTCGACGGCGAAGGCGGTGCTGATGTCCTGGGGCGAGACGGCCAGCGCCGCCATCCGGTCGGGCAGCAGGTTGACGCGGATGGTGCGGTCGCGACGGCCGCCGAGGCGGACCTCGCCGACGCCGTCGATGGTCTCCAGCTTCTTCTTCACCACATTGAGGGCGTACTGGTTCAGCTGCTGCTGCGTGCGGTCGCCCTGCAAGGCCATCCAGAAGATCGGCGAGGCGTTGGTTTCCACCTTGGCGACGATGGGTGGATCGGTGTCCCTGGGCAGGCGGCGCTGCGCCTGGTTGACCTTGGATTGCACCTCGCTGAAGGCGACGTCCACGTTCTTTTCCAGGCCGAAGGTGATGTTGATCACCGAGACGCCGGGCGAGGAGGTGGACTGGATATGCTCGATGCCCGGCACGCTGTTGACCGAGCTCTCGATGACGTTGGTGACGCTGGAATCGACGATATCCGGGTTGGCGCCCTTCAGCGTGGTGGTGATGGAAATGACCGGAAACTCGATGTAGGGCAGCCGGTCCATGCCGATGCGGTCGAAGGAGATGATGCCGAACAGCACCAGCACGGCGGAGAGCATCCACGCCATGACGTGGCGCTTGATGGCAAGCTCGGGCAGGGTCATTGGGCTGCTGGTTTGGTGCCCGGCGGCGTGGGCGCCGTCCCGCCAGCGCCGACTTCGGGTGCTGCGGCGGGACGTCCATCCCCACCGCCAGCGCCGAGTTTGGGTGCTTCTTTCACCGCCACTGTCGCACCGTGGGTCAAAAATCCGGCGCCGTCCTGTGCGACGATTTCGCCTTCCTTCAGGCCGGCAAGAATCTCGATCACGCCGCCCTGCTTGGCACCCGCCTGGACGATGCGCTGTTGCGCTGTCCGCTTGCCATCCGTGTCGACAATGACATAGACCACCTTGCCGGCCGGACGCAGCACCACGCTTTGCTCGGGAACCACCAGCGCCGCTGCCTTGGCGGCAATCTGTACCGAAGCATTGACCGTGCCGCCCGCGCGCAGCAGGCCGGCGCCGTCCAGGTCGACAATCACGTCAAGCGCGCGGCTCGATTCGGTCACGGCGGGGCGGATGTCGGCAATGCTTGCCGTGAATACCTTGCCCGGCGCCTGTGGCGAGGTGAGGCGCACCGGCTGGCCGCGCGCGAGCAGTGGCGCGGCGCTTTCGGGAAATGGCAGGTGGGCGCGCAGGCGCTGGTTGGAGACGAGCTGGAACAGCGGGTCGCCCAGCTTGACGTAGTCGCCGGCAGCGACCATCCGGTTTTCTATGACGCCCGAGAAAGGCGCCGTCACCGTGGTTTTGGCCACCGCACGCTTGCCGATGTTCGTCCGCGCGCGGGCGGCGGCGAGTTGCTCGGAAATTGCAGTGCGCTGCGCAGCGGCATCGTCCGCGGCGTTCTGCGAGAGAAATCCCCTGGCGACAAGGCTCTGTTGCCGCTCGACCAGTTTGTCCTGTTGCGCCAGCAGGGCCTCGAGCCGTTTGACCTCGGCCTGTTCCGCCTGATTTTGCAAGAGAAAGTCACTGGCATCGATCACCGCCAGTGTTTCGCCCTGCTTGACGGGCGTGCCGGCAACCACCCGCACCGCGATCACCTTGCCGGCGACTTCGGCGCCGATTTTCGAATTGATCACCGCCTCAAGGCTGCCCAGCGTGTCCTCGGTGACCTCGAAGGCGCCGCTCTTGACCTCCGTGACGGTGATCAGCGTCGGCGGCGGGCCGGACGGTTTTTTGTCTTCGGGCTTTTTGCCGCAAGCGGAAAGCGCCAGAAGAACGCAGAGCAATAAAAGACGTGTCA
>JAUXOM010000085.1 GCA_030682175.1 Rhodocyclaceae bacterium | reverse complement strand
GCGATCAACGCCAGGTTGACAGGCATCCGGGACTTCCTGTTGCTGGTCTTTTTTATCGACCTCGGCGCCAAGCTGGACTTCTCCACCCTCGGCGGCGAAGTCTGGCCGGCGAGTGCTCTGTCGCTGTTCGTACTGATCGGCAACCCGCTGATCGTCATGGCGATCATGGGCTACATGGGCTATCGCAAGCGCACCGGGTTTCTCTGCGGCCTCACGGTGGCCCAGATCAGCGAGTTTTCGATCATCTTCGTCGCCATGGGCATCACCCTCGGCCACATCGATAAGGGTGCGCTGGGGCTGACCACGCTGGTCGGGCTGATCACCATCGCCTTGTCGACCTACATGATCCTCTACTCGCATCAACTCTACGAGAAGCTGGCGCCCTGGCTGGGAGCTTTCGAGCGCAAGCGTCCCTTCCGAGAACTGGCAGTGGCGACGGAACGCCACGATCTGCGCGAGGCCGACGTCATCGTCTTCGGTCTCGGGCGCTACGGCAGCCGCCTGGCGCTGGGCCTGAAAGAGGCCGAACTCAAGGTGCTCGGCGTCGAATTCGATCCGGAGGTGGCGCGCACGCTGCGGCGGCATGGCCTGCCGGTGCGCTACGGCGACGGCATCGCCAGCGAATTCCTCGAAAGCCTGCCGCTCAAGGACACGCGCTGGGTGGTCAGCACCCTGCCGGACATGGCCTCGAACCGCGATCTGCTGCGCGGCCTGCGCGAACTGCATTTCACCGGCGAGGTGGCGGTGGTCGCCCGCGAGGATTTTGACGGCGCCGCCCTGAAGAGACTGGGCGCTCCGACCATCCTGTACCCGATGCGCAACGCCGTCGACTACGCGGTCGAAGCCCTGACAGCCATCATCAGGAACAAGGAGGTGGCAAAATGAGCCCACCCCGAAAACGCCGCTACGCGTTGTTCTCTCCTCAAGGGGCCAAGAAACTCCTGGGGCGGCCCGGCGAGTTTCTTGAGAGGTATGAGCGACACATCGCCCCCTTGTCTGGAAACGCTGTGAGCGAATAAGCCCCATGGAAAATCTGGTTCAAATCATTCTCCTTCTCGGCATGGCCGTGGCGATCATGGTCGCCTTCCAGCGTTTGCATATCCCCTCCAGCCTCGGTTACCTGCTGGTCGGCCTGATCCTCGGTCCCCACACCGCCGGACCGACCGTGCATGTCACGGAATTCAAGGCACTGGCCGAGTTCGGCGTGGTGTTCCTGCTGTTCACGATCGGGCTCAATTACTCGCTGCCGCAACTGCACGCGATGCGCCACCAGATTCTCGGCCTCGGCACCGCGCAAGTTGTATTGACGACAGCCGTCGTGACCGTGCTGCTGTGGCTGGCAGGCATGAATGTCGTGGTGGCCTTCGTCATCGGCGCCGTCTTCGCGCAGTCCTCGTCCACCATCATCGGCCGGCAGCTGGCCGAGCAGGGCGAGGACGCCACCCCGCATGGGCGCCTGGGCATGGCCATTTCGGTCTTCCAGGATGTCACCGCCGTGCCGCTGCTGATCCTCATCCCCGTGCTGGGTGCCGCCAGCGGCATGGACGCGCTCGCCGGCGAGCTGGCCTGGGCGATGGCCAAGGCGGCCTTGGCGTTCGCCCTGGTCTTCTATGCCGCGCGCTGGGCTCTGCGCCCGTTCTTCCACATGGTCGCCGAGCGCCGCTCGGCGGAACTGTTCACCCTCACGGTCCTGCTGGTGGTGCTGGCCGCCGCCTGGACCACCGATACCCTGGGGCTATCGCTGGCCTTCGGCGCCTTCCTCGCGGGCATGATGCTTGGCGAAACCGAGTTCCGTCATCAGGTGGAATCCAGCATCCGGCCGTTTCGCGATGTGCTGCTGGGCCTGTTCTTCATCGGCATCGGCATGCTCATCGACCCGGGTACGCTGCCCCGCATCTGGCACTGGGCGCTGCTGGGCGCCCTGCTGCTGCTGGTCAGCAAGATCGTTGTCGTCGCCCTGATCGTGCGCCGCAGCGGCATGGACGCGCCCGGAGCCTGGCGTACCGCCCTGTTGCTGGCGGTGGGGGGCGAGTTTGGCTTCGCGCTGCTCGCCATCGCGCTTGACGCCAGCGTGATCGATGCGCAGACCGGCCAGATCGTGCTGACCGCCGTCCTGTTCTCGATGATCGCGGGCGTCCTGCTGATCCGTTACAACCGGGCGATAGCCACCCGCCTGGCCAGGCCAGCCGCCGAGATTCCCCCGCTGGCGGACCGGCTTGCCGGGCTGCCAGTACCCCAGGTGCTGGTCGGCGGCTACGGCCGGGTCGGCCATACCATCGCGGTGCTGCTGAAATCCAGGGGCGTCGATTTCGTCGCCTTCGACACCGATTCGAAGCGGGTGCGGCAGGGGCAGGTCGACGGGCATGCCGTGCTCTACGGCGACATTGCCGATCCGGAGCTGCTGGCCGCGGCGCGGGCCGAGCGTGCCGGCCTGGCCATCATCACCGTCGACAGCCATGCCGTCGCGCTACGGACGGTTGCCGCGCTGCGCCAGCATTGTCCGCATGTGCCGGTGATCGCGCGCGCCCGCGATCTCGAAGCCAGTGCAGCCTTGATCAATGCCGGCGCGATCCATGCGTATCCCGAGACGATCGAATCCAGCCTGCGTCTCGGCGCGACCGCCTTGCGGATGCTGCAAATTCCGACCGTCGATATCGACCAGATGCTGCAGGACATCCGCGACTGGGATTACCAGCCCGTGATTGAACCCCCCGTGAAGGAAGATGCCAAATGACAAGTACCCAGACGATTCTTGCCGCCACCGATCTTTCCGCGCCAGCACGCCATGCCGTCGAGCGGGCCTTTTTCCTGGCCACCCTTGCCGGCAGCGAGCTTCATCTCCTCCATGCGATCGAACTGGATACGCTCGACAGCTTGCGCGAGATGCTGGGGGGCGATGTTTCCGCGGTGAGGACAGCCCTGGAAAACGATGCCCGCGCGCGCCTCGACCAATTGGCCGGCGACCAGGCCATCCAGCGCGGCGTAAGCGCACGGCCGCGCATTGTGGTGGGCAACCCGCTCACCGTGATCGCCTCCGAGGCCGATGCCTTGGATGCAAATCTGGTCGTCCTCGGTGCGCGCGGCGAGTCCTTCCTGCGTCACGCCCTGCTCGGGGCTACCGCGGCACGCCTGCTGCGCAAATCGGCGCGGCGGCCGGTGCTGGTAGTGAAACAGGCGCCCCATGAGGCTTATCGCTCCATACTGATTGCCGTGGATTTCTCGCCCGTGTCGCTCTACGCGATCCGCATGGCGAGACAACTGGCGCCGTATGCCGACCTTGTCCTGCTGCATGCCTTCGAACTGCCCTACGAGGGCAAGCTGACCTTCGCCGGTGTCGACCCGCAGCTGATCCGCCAATATGTCGCCAACGAGGGCGAAGTTCGGCGCAAGCAGCTGCACGAGCTGGCGGCGACCGCCGGATTGACGCCGATGGAGTATTCGGGCCGGGTCAGCCATGGCGATCCTGCGCAGCAGATCGTCGCCATGGAGCAGGAGGTTGATGCCGACCTGATTGTCGTCGGCAAGCACGGCGCGCACATCGCCGAGGAATTGCTGCTCGGCAGCGTGACCAAGCATGTGCTGGCGGAATCGCAATGCGATGTGCTGGTCATGTGCGACCCGCGCGAGGCCCCTCAGCAATTGCCCTGACCGAGCTGGCCACTCATCCTGGGTGCTAGAAAAAAACCGAGCCTGGACCCTTTTTTCCTTTTTTCTGCTTTTATGGGTTAGAACTCGATTTGCAAAACATCACACAAATCCCGTTTGTATGCAGAGTACCCAAGCTCTTTCGTTATGTCCGTCCATCCGAGTGCGGCAAGAATTGAGTAGGAGTGAGGACGTTTATCTTCATGTAGGCTAAAAGATAGCCCGTTGCCTGGAGACGGCCACAGACTATTCAGGTGGTTAAAAACTACCTCGTTCACGACGCACAGTCGCTCATTGGTGAAATGGTTGTACTGATTTCGCCCAGCGAAAACAACGATGCCAAGTGGCAAGTGCCCAATGTCTCGCCCGACACAAAACTTATCAGGCAATGAGAAAGTACTTCCTTTTTTCCTGCGCGTATTTGGGTTCTCACGTATCAGACGATTTATCTCTGTTTCGAAATGGACTGCATTCAGTGATTTTCCTCTTCGGACTGCATGGCCCTCGATTGCAAAGTACGCGATCTGAAGTATCGATCCCGCGATTACCTCTCGCGCAACATCAGTGCTGGAAAACTCTTCTTTATGCTGCGCCGATTCTTGGATTGTCTTTGACTTGGTTAGGTCAACAAAGGCTTGCATCTTCTGCCAGCCATAGCCATTCAGCAGCCGAAACAGGCCCTCCGCCGCTGGAGCAGTGCCAGTCATGTACGAGAGAGCATCCTCCATAGAGTTCTAACGATGCTGTAGAAAAAGTCTTTTCATGGCTGCATTCTGCTGTGAACCGAACGGGATATCAAGTGTCATACAGGCATCTAAAATCAAAGGGGTCAGGCTCGAATTGAATTTGCATAGCCGTAAAAAGTCGGCGCTGGCGAGACGGCGACAAGCTTTAGATAGAAGTAAAAAGCCGCCGCAATATTAGGGGGCAACACGGTTTCCGCCGTACCCCATGCGGGGCATTTCAAACCCGCTACGGGGCACTTCGTCCCGCCAGTCCCACAGGGATTTCCTTCGGTCACGCCGACTTTCATCATCGCTCCCGGTTTTGGTCGCGTGCCTCTGGAATAATGCCCAGACTCCGCGACCAAACCATTCTCCTATGACCCATTCCCGCGCCGTATTCCTGATGATTCTTGTCACCCTGCTCTGGAGCATGGCCGGCGTGGTTACGCGGCATCTGGACGCCGCGCGGGGCTTCGAAGTGACTTTCTGGCGCAGCGCCTTCAATGCGCTGGCGCTGGCTGTGGCGCTGACCTGGATGCGCGGCCCGGCGCTGTGGCGCGAGCTGCTGCATTCACCGCGCGTCGTTTGGGTGTCCGGCATTTGCTGGTCGATCATGTTCACCGGATTCATGATGGCCTTGACGCTCACCTCGGTGGCCAAGGTGCTGGTCATGATGGCCCTGGCGCCCTTGATAACGGCGCTGTTCTCCCGCTATTTCCTGAACCATCGCTTGCCGTATCGCACCTGGTTGGCGATTGCGGTGGGCGGTTTCGGCATTGCTTGGATGTTCGCTCAGGAAGCCCGCGCCGGGATTCCCCTGCTGGGTGCCCTGGTCGCCCTGAGTGTGCCGATTGCCGCTGCTGTCAACTTCACGACCCTGCAGTACGTCGGCCATGGCAACGACGATCCCGATGACGCCGCTGGCGTGCCAGCGCAAGACATGCTGCCCGCCGTGCTGATCGGCGCACTCATTTCCGCCGCCGTTACCCTGCCTTTGGCCTGGCCGCTGCAGGCCTCGGCGCATGACATGGGGCTGCTCGGCTTTCTCGGCGTGGCGCAACTGGCGCTGCCCTGCCTGCTGGTGGTGCGTCTGAGCCGCGTTTTGCCGGCCCCGGAAATTGCCTTGCTGGGTTTGCTCGAAGTGATTTTCGGCATTGCCTGGGTCTGGATCGGTGCCGGCGAACGACCCACCGACAATACCCTGGTGGGCGGCGCACTGGTTCTCGGCGCGTTGGTCTTCAACGAAGCGCTGGCGCTGCGCCAACAGCGCGCCATTGCAGCGGCCGCGACCGCCTGAAAGGGGTGGGGCAATTCGTCAGGGTGCTACCGGGTAAATGAATCTTGCCGCCACAAAAGATGTTTTATATAAGACATTAAAAATACTGTTTGTAGGGTTGTTCAGGAAGTACTTATACTGCACCGCATCACGAACATGTACAGGGCGCAATCTTGTACGTGCATTCTGAAGGGGCAGCAAGCCGCCTCTTCTTCAAGTTGGCCGGGACACCCCCTGGCCGCACCGTGGTGGTAGCTGATGCACAAGCTCGTAAGGCGTGTGTCTTGGTTGCCCGACGAAAGTTCGCTCTGCATTCCTTTGAAATTCCGGCCCATTTGTCTGGCTGGCCTGATTGGGTTGCAAACGGTGTTGGTGAATTTGCTGCGCTGCACAAGCGCGTCTTGCGTGGGGGTGTCCATCTTTCATGGAATCGATGTCGAATCTGGCGGTGGCAAGCGGCTTCATGGCCGGCCTCGGCATTCTGCTCGCCGGAGTGCTGGCGCTGGCCAGCCGCAAGCTGTTCGTCTATGAAGATCCGCGCATCGAGCAGGTCGAGGACTTGCTGCCCAAATCGAATTGCGGCGCCTGCGGCATGCCGGGCTGCCGCGGCTTTGCCGAAAAGGTGGTGATCGGCGAAGTCGTGCCGGCGCAGTGCACGGTCAGTTCCCTGCAGCAGCGCAAGGACATCGCCGACCTGCTCGGCGTGGCGGCCGGCAGCATCGAGAAGAAAGTGGCGCGGCTGGCCTGTGCCGGTGGCAAACATGTCGCCTATACCCGCGCCCGCTATGCCGGCCTCAAGAGCTGCCGCGCAGCGGCCGTGGTGGGTGGTGGCGGCAAGGAATGCGCCTGGGGTTGCCTTGGCCTGGGTGATTGCGAGGTCGTTTGCAGTTTTGATGCGCTGCATCTGGACGAGCATGGCTTGCCCAGGGTTGATGCCGACAAGTGTTCGGCCTGCAACGATTGTGTCGAGGTTTGCCCCAAGGGGCTGTTTTCGCTGGAGCCGGTCAGCCGTCGCCTGTGGATTGCCTGCAAGAACCGGGCGGATGGCGACACGGCCGAGGCTTCCTGCGAGGTGGCCTGCACCGCCTGTGGCAAATGCGTGGCCGACGCGCCGCCCGGTCTGATGCGCCTCGAAGGCGAACTGGCCATCATCCGCTATGAACTGAATGTCTGGGCCACCCAGGGGCCCATCGAACGTTGCCCGACTGGCGCCATTGTCTGGTTTGCAACACCCAACCAGGCGGTCAAGGGCGCGGTCGCCAAAAAAATCCTCAGGCAGGACGCGCTGCCGCAACTCAATTGAATTGCACTGAATTTCCCAGGAGCTTGTCATGTTAAAAAAACTCTTCCAGTCCGTCCAGGCCAAATCCAGTGCAGCGGGCAACGCCGCCCCGAAATATCCCGGCATACGCGATGCCGTCGATGGCAATACCGCCGTCATCCACGTCGAGCGCGAATCTTCGGACGCCGCCGGCGCCTATCCGATCACGCCCTCGACGCAGATGGGCGAATACTGGGCCGAGGCGGTGGCGCAGGGACATCTCAATATCTCCGACAAGCCGCTGATCTTCATCGAGCCCGAGTCCGAGCACGCGGCGGCGGGCGTCACCGCCGGCATGTCGATGACCGGCCTGCGCGCCACCAATTTCTCTTCGGCACAGGGCGTCGCCTTCATGCACGAGTCGCTGTATGCGGCGGTTGGCAAGCGGTTGCCGTATGTGCTCAACATGGGTTGCCGGGCGATCACCAAGGCCTCGCTCAACGTGCACTGCGCGCATGACGATTACCATTGTGTCGATGACACCGGCTTCATCCAGGTGATGGCGAAAAACGCCACCGAGGCGGCCGACCTCAACCTCATCGGCCGCAAGATTGCCGAACTTTCCCTGACCCCGGCCGTCATCGGCCAGGACGGCTTTCTGACCACCCACCTGGTCGAGTCGGCGCTGTTGCCCGAGCGTGCGCTGATCGAGGAATATCTCGGCAAGCCCGACGACATCATCGACACGCCGACGCCGGCGCAGCAGATGCTGCATGGCCCGAAGCGCCGCCGCGTGCCGGCGATCTGGGACGTCGATGTGCCGATGGTGTCGGGTTCGCTGCAAAACCAGGATGCCTACATGCAGGCCGTGGCCGGTCAACGGCCCTACTTTTTCGACCACATCGAAGCCCTCGCCGATAGCTGCATGGCGGAATACGCCGGGCTCACCGGGCGCAGCTACCAGCGCTTGTCGTCCTACAAAATTGAAGATGCCGAATACGTGATTGTCGGCATGGGCAGCATGATCGTGCAGGCCGAGGCCGTCGCCGATTATCTGCGCGAGACGCGCCAGCTCAGGGTTGGCGTGGTGAATATCACCATGTTCCGTCCCTTCCCCGGCGATCTGCTTGGCCAGATGCTGCGTGGCAAGAGGGGCGTGGTGGTGCTGGAGCGTACCGACCAGCCGTTGGCGGAAGACCTGCCGCTGATGCGCGAGGTGCGCGCCACCGTTACCAAGTGTCTGGAGAACGGCCTCGCGCCGGACAGCCAGCGGCCCTATCCGGCTTATGCGGCTTTTGCCGCCGGCGAGATGCCGCGCCTGTATTCGGGTTGCTACGGTCTTGGCTCGCGCGACCTGCAGCCCGAGGCGCTGATCGGCGCGATCGAGAACATGCTGCCCGAGGGCACGCAGCGCCGCTTCTTCTACCTGTCGGTGGATTTCGTGCGCGATCCGCTGAATCCGAAGGACGAACTGCACCAGCAGGACCTGGCGGATAAATATCCGCGCATTCGCGAGATGGCGGTGCACGGCTCGGAAAACCCCAACCTGCTGCCCAAGGGTGCCATCACCGTGCGCATGCATTCGGTGGGTGGCTGGGGGGCGATCACCACCGGCAAGAACCTGGCGATGACGCTGTTCGAACTGCTCGGCTGGGACATCAAGGCCAACCCGAAATACGGCTCGGAGAAAAAGGGCCAGCCGACCACCTACTTCCTGTCGGCGGCGCCCGAACCGATCCGCATCAACTGCGAATACACCTATGTGGATGTCGTGCTGTCGCCCGATCCGGCGGTGTTCGGCCACAGCAATCCCTTGTCCGGACTCAAAAAAGGCGGCTTCTTCATCATCCAGTCGAACTTGGGGCTGGAAACCTGGGCGAGCTTTCCGGTCTGGGCGCAAAAATTCATCGTCGATAACGAGATCCGCGTCTACCACATCGATGCCTTCCAGATTGCCCGCGACGAGGCCGGCGCGGCCGAGCTGCAATTGCGCATGCAGGGCATCGTCTTCCAGGGTGCCTTCTTCGCCGCCAGTCCGCTGATGCAAAGTGCCGGACTTTCCGAGGAGACGCTGTTCGCCGCCATCGAGGCGCAATTGCAGGCCAAGTTCGGCAGCAAGGGTGCGCGCGTGGTGCAGGACAATCTGCGCGTGGTGCGCCGCGGCTTTACGGAACTCACGGAAATCACCGACAAGCAGGTCGGGGTGACGCGCAAGAACTTCATCAAGAAAGATGCCGGTCTGCCGATCATGCTGCGGCGGATGCCGGAGGGCGATGGCAAAGTTGCCGACATTCACCGTTTCTGGGAGCAAACCGGCAACTTCTATCTGACCGGCAAGGGCAACGACAACCTCGTCGATCCCTTCATTGGGGCCTCGCTGATCCCCGCGGCCACCGGTGTGTTCCGCGACATGACGGGCATCCGCTTCGAGCATCCGGTCTGGATTGCCGAAAACTGCACGGCCTGCGGCAACTGTTACGTCGCCTGCCCGGACTCGGCGATGCCCGGTCTGGTGAGCACGGTGAATGATGTCTGCAATACCATCATCAATGGCATCGAAACCGCCGGCACGCCGACGCGCTTCCTGCGGCGTGCCGCGCGCACGGTCGAGAAGAAGTTGCGCGGCATGATCGAAGGCGATGGCGTGGCGGTGCGGCCGCTGTTCGATCAGGCGATTGCCGCCACCGTGGCCGAGGCGCCCGAGGATGACCGCGAAAAGATGGCGGCCGAATTCAAGCTGTTCACCGCGCGGATCGGCGACTTTGCCTTCGGCACCACCAAGCCCTACTGGACGCAGAAGGAAAAGAAAGCCAAGGGCAGCGGCGGCCTGTTCTCGATCGCCGTCAATCCCTACACCTGCAAGGGCTGCGTACTGTGTGTCACGGTTTGCGAGGACAACGCACTGAAAATGGTGACGCAAACCGAGGAATCGGTCGAGCGCCTGCGCCAGGACTGGGGTTTCTGGCTCGACTTGCCGACCACGCCCAAGGAATACAGCCGCATCGACAGCCTCGACGAGAAGATCGGCGCGCTGGAAACCCTGCTGCTCGACAAGCACAACTACAGCTCGATGAACTGCGGCGACGGTGCCTGTCTGGGGTGCGGCGAAAAGACCGCGCTGCACCTGTTCACCTCGACGGTGACAGCGCTGATGCAGCCGCGCGTCAAGACATTTTTGGAGAAGCTCGACGACCTGATCGTGCGGCTCGAACAGCATCTGCGGATGAAGCTTGCGTCCGCGGTCGACCTCACCGACACCGGTGCCGTGATGCGCGCGGTCGACGCCACCGGCCAGCACGATCTGACGTTATCCAATCTCGCCGCCAAGCTGGGCGAGAACAAGCCCACGCAGTTGCTTGACCCTGTGTGGGTGAAGAACACCGCCCAGTTGCTCGAAAAACTCAAGGACCTGAAGTGGCGCTACGTCTCTGGGCCGACCCAGCGCGGCCGCGCCGAGATGGGCATCATCAACGCCACCGGCTGCACCTCCGTGTTCAGCTCGACCTGGCCCTTCCACCCGTATCCGTTCCCCTGGACTTCGCATCTGTTCCAGGACACGCCTTCCGTGGCGATGGGCGTTTTCGAAGGTCACATGGCGAAGATGGCCGAGGGCTTCAAGGCCGTCCGCAAGGCGGAGATGGAACTGGCCGGCGAGTACGTCGCCGCCCGTGACGACGATTTCTTCAACCGTTTCACCTGGCAGAAATTCTCGGCTGACGAGTGGCTGCTGTGCCCGCCGGTGGTGGGCGTGGGTGGCGACGGTGCGATGTACGACATCGGCTTCCAGAATCTCTCGCGCCTCTTGATGTCGGGCATGCCGGTGAAAATTCTGGTGGTCGACACACAGGTGTATTCGAACACCGGCGGCCAGGCCTGCACCTCGGGTTTCATCAGCCAGGTCTCGGACATGGCGCCCTGGGGCGATGCCCAGCGCGGCAAGCAGGAGGTGCGCAAGGAAATCAGCCTGATCGGCATGGCGCATCGCACCTCCTACGTGATGTCGGGCACCATCGCCCACGTCAATCACCTGATCGAAAGCTACATCGACGGCCTCAACAGCCGCCGCCCGGCGCTGTTCAACATCTACGCCGTGTGCCCGCCGGAGCATGGCGTCGGCGACGACAAGAGCGTGGACCAGAGCAAGCTGGCGGTCGAGGGGCGAGCCTATCCGCTGTTCCGCTTCGATCCGGATGCGGGCACCACCTTCGCCGAATGCGTCAGCCTGGAAGGCAATCCCTCGCTCGACACGGATTGGCCGACCTATACGCTGAAGTATGTCGATGAGGCCGGCGCCCCGCAGACCATGACGCTGCCGATGACCTTCGCCGATTTCGCCGCCACCGAGGCGCGCTTCCTCAAGCAGTTCAGGAAGGCGCCGCCGGAGACCTGGAACGACAACATGGTCATGCTCGCCGATTTCCTGGCACTCGATGCCGACGAGCGCGAGGGCAAGTTTCCCTACATCTGGGGTGTCGATGCCAAGAACCGCCTGATGCGCCTGCTGGTGACGGAAGACATGGTGCGGGCTTCCGCCGAGCGTCTGCAGTTCTGGCGTCAGTTGCGCGGCATCGCCGGTCTGGATGTGCAGCCGTCGGATGCCGCTGAAATAGCGGAGCGCGTGCGTGCCGATCTGCTGGCGAAGATCTCCAATACGCTGGGTCTGGCGGGCAGCGATGCCTATGCGGGCGGCACCAACGCCGCCCCAGACGCCAATGCCGTCTCGCCAGCGCCGACTTTTGAGGCTGCGGCAGCGGGAACTTCCGTCGACTACGAGCCGGTCTGGGTCGAAACGCCGGAATGCACGGCCTGCGACGAGTGCACCACGCTCGCCCCCAAGGTGTTCGCCTATAACGACCAGAAGCTGGCCATCGTCATCAATCCCAAGGGCGCGAAATTCGCCGATATCGTTAAGGCGGCGGAAAAATGCACGGCGTTCTGCCTGCACCCGGGCACGCCGTGGAACATGAACGAGCCGGGCATCGAGAAGCTGATGGCGCGCGCGGCTAAACATAACTGAGCATAACTGAGCCAATGAAACTCCTCTCCTACTTCCGTGGCGAGGCTTTCCAGCGCGGCGTGCATCCGCCGTCCTGCAAGCTGACGGCGAGCACGCGGATTCG
>JAUXOM010000030.1 GCA_030682175.1 Rhodocyclaceae bacterium | reverse complement strand
AGATGGTGATGCCGGGCGACAACGTGCAAATGACGGTGAAGCTGATTGCCCCCATCGCGATGGAAGATGGCCTGCGCTTCGCCATCCGCGAAGGCGGCCGCACCGTCGGCGCCGGCGTCGTGGCTAAAATCATCGAGTAAGCTATTGCTTTTCGCACGAAAGGGCAGGATAATTCCGCCCTTTCGTTTTTTGGTGCCAGCAAGTACCAGTCGGCACCATTGCTCTTTAAGGAAATCTTATGCAGAACCAAAAAATCCGCATTCGCCTGAAGGCGTTTGACTACCGTTTAATAGACCAGTCGGCGATGGAAATTGTGGATACGGCAAAACGTACCGGTGCTGTTGTTCGCGGCCCGGTCCCGTTGCCTACTAGAATAGAGCGTTTCGACATTCTGCGTTCTCCACATGTCAATAAGACGTCGAGAGATCAGTTTGAAATCCGTACGCATTTGCGCTTGATGGACATTATCGATCCGACCGATAAGACGGTTGATGCGCTGATGAAGCTGGATCTTCCGGCAGGCGTTGATGTAGAGATCAAGCTGCAGTAAGAGAAATATCGCGCTGGCAGGCTGCCAGCGCCAGAGAATTAATAGAAGTACGCTGGTTGCCAACATGTTGAACGGCAACTGTAAATTGAAGCAAACTAGCCCGGCCAATCGTAGCCGGATTTAGGAGAAAAAATGAGTCTAGGCCTTGTAGGACGCAAGGTCGGCATGACCCGCATATTTGCCGAGGACGGTGCGTCTGTCCCGGTTACTGTGCTGGATGTGTCGAATAATCGCGTTACTCAAATCAAGACCCCTGAAACTGATGGTTACTCCGCAGTTCAGGTGGCTTACGGCAAGCGCCGTGTATCCCGGGTTACCAAAGCCGCTGCTGGTCATTATGCAAAAGCTGGCGTCGAGGCTGGTACAACGCTGATGGAATTTCGCGTGGCAGAAGCGCGTATAGCGGAATTCAAACTGGGTGAGGTGCTCGCTGCCTCTGTTTTTTCAGTAGGCCAGAAAGTCGATGTGACTGGGGTGTCAATCGGCAAGGGCTTTGCCGGCGCCATCAAGCGGCACAACTTTTCATCGAACCGGGCATCCCACGGTAACTCGGTATCGCACAACGCGCCTGGTTCGATCGGTATGGCGCAGGATCCTGGGCGCGTATTTCCTGGCAAACGGATGGCTGGCCATCTTGGCGATGTCAAGTGCACGACGCAAAACCTGGAGGTAGTGCGTATCGATGAGGCACGCCAACTCCTGTTGATCAAAGGGGCTGTGCCGGGTTCCCGGGGTGGCGATGTCATGATTCAGCCGGCAGTTAAATCTGCCGAGGCTAGCAAGTGAGCGCACCCATGGAACTTAAACTCATAAATGAACAGGGACAGGCTGAAGCAACGGTCAGCGTGTCCGATGGATTGTTTGGCCGTGAATACAACGAGTCCCTGGTGCATCAATTGGTGGTTGCCTATCAAGCGAACGCACGTGCAGGCAGTAGCTCGCAGCTAACACGTTCTGAAGTCCGGCATAGCACGAAGAAACCCTGGAAGCAAAAGGGCACCGGACGGGCGCGGATCGGCACAACAGCGAGCCCTCTGTGGAGAAGTGGCGGACGCGCTTTCCCGAACTCCCCCGAAGAAAACTTTTCTCATAAAGTTAATCGGAAAATGTACCGGGCGGGTATCGCGGCAATTCTTTCTCAACTGGCGCGCGAAGACCGCCTCACCGTTGTCGAGAATTTCAGCGTCGACGCACCTAAAACGCGCTTGGTAGTGCAAAAGCTCAAAAGCTTGGGCGTTGACTCGGCTTTGCTTGTGACCGACGACCTGAATGACAATCTTATGCTAGCGTCAAGAAATCTGCCAAATGTTCTGGTCCTCGAGCCAAAGCAGGCTGATCCACTTTCACTGATTCGCTTCCCCCGTGTTGTGATGACCAGGGGCGCAGTTGCAAAACTAGAGGAGCTGCTGGGATGAGCGCTACTCAATTCAATCAAGAACGCTTGCTGCAAATTCTCTTGGCACCGCTGATCTCTGAAAAGGCAACGATGCTGGCGGAGCGTAGCAATCAGGTGATATTCGTCGTCGCGCCCGATGCCACCAAGCCGGAAATCAAAGCAGCGGTGGAAATGCTCTTCAAGGTGCGCGTCACCTCTGTCCAGGTTGCCAATGCCAAGGGCAAGTCCAAGCGCTTCGGTCGGACCATGGGGCGACGCAGTGATCTGCGTAAGGCCTTCATTAGTCTTGAAGCCGGGCAGGAAATTAATTTCGCAGAAGGAGTTGCGTAATGGCCCTGGTAAAAGTTAAGCCCACCTCTGCAGGACGGCGTGCGGTTGTTAAGGTAGTAAATCCGAACCTGTATAAGGGGCGGCCCCATGATGCCCTGACTGAGAGCCAATTCAATAAAGCTGGCAGAAATAATCACGGCCATATCACGACGCGCCATCAAGGCGGCGGCCACAAGCAACAGTATCGTGTAATCGACTTCAAGCGCAACAAGGACGGCATTGTCGGAAAAGTAGAGCGGCTTGAGTACGATCCCAACCGCTCGGCAAATATCGCGCTTCTTTGTTATGCGGATGGCGAGCGGCGCTACATCATTGCTCCGAAAGGCATGGTGGTGGGTCAAGAGGTCTTGAGTGGTCCGGAGGCCCCGATCAAGTCGGGTAACGCACTGCCGATTCGCAACATACCGGTGGGCAGCACGATACATTGCATCGAGATAATGCCGGGCAAAGGTGCGCAGATGGCGCGTGCCGCGGGTACTTCCGTACAGCTTCTGGCGCGCGAGGGTGCGTATGCCCAGGTGCGCTTGCGCTCAGGCGAGATACGCCGCATTCACATCGAGTGCCGGGCAACGATTGGCGAAGTGGGTAACGAAGAAAACAACCTGCGCAAGATCGGCAAGGCAGGCGCAAACCGCTGGCGCGGTATTCGGCCGACGGTGCGTGGCGTTGCCATGAACCCGATTGACCACCCGCATGGTGGTGGTGAGGGACGCACTGGCGAAGGTCGCGTGCCAGTGAGCCCATGGGGGCAGCCGGCTAAAGGCTATCGGACTCGCAGCAACAAGCGCACGAACAACATGATTGTTCAGCGCCGTCACAAGCGCTAAGGGGTAAAACATGGCACGTTCAATCAAAAAAGGTCCCTTCGTAGACGACCACCTGCTTAAAAAAGTAGAGACGGCGCGCGCGTCGAGTGACAAGCGCCCGATCAAAACCTGGTCGCGTCGTTCCACAGTCCTGCCGGATTTTATTGGCCTGACCATTGCCGTCCATAATGGCAAGCAGCATATTCCTGTGTATGTATCAGAGAATATGGTGGGCCACAAACTCGGCGAGTTTGCCCTGACGCGGACCTTCAAGGGTCATGCGGCAGGAAAAAAGGCGAAGAAGTAAGGATATGTCAATGGAAACTAACGCAATACTACGAGGTGTGCGTCTTTCGGCCCAAAAGGGGCGACTTGTTGCCGATCTGGTGCGCGGCAAGTCAGTTGATCAAGCGCTTAACATTCTCGCCTTCTCTCCAAAAAAGGGTGCGGTGATCGTTAAAAAGGTGCTCGAATCTGCGATCGCGAATGCCGAACATAACAATGCTGCCGATATCGATGCGCTGAAGGTGACGCGCATTTATGTTGAGCAGGGTACCGTGCTCAAGCGGTTCACCGCGCGAGCCAAGGGTCGGGGCAACCGCATCAGCAAACAGACCTGCCACATTTATGTGACAGTCGGCGAGTAAGGAGCACTCATGGGACAGAAGATTCATCCGACTGGCTTTCGTTTGGCGGTAACGCGTGACTGGTCCTCACGCTGGTTTGCGAACTCAAAAAACTTCTCCTCCATGCTGGGGGAGGATATTGCAGTCCGCGATTATTTAAAGAAGAAGCTGGCGCATGCTTCGGTTGGCCGTGTAGTGATCGAGCGTCCGGCAAAGAATGCACGGGTAACGGTTTTCAGTGCCCGGCCTGGAGTCGTGATCGGTAAAAAAGGCGAGGATATCGAGCAGTTGAAGATTGACTTGCAGCGCCGTATGGGTGTGCCGGTGCACGTCAACATCGAAGAGATTCGCAAGCCTGAAACAGATGCCCAGCTAATTGCAGACTCCATCGCCCAGCAACTTGAAAAGCGCATCATGTTTCGCCGTGCAATGAAGCGCGCCATGCAAAATGCCATGCGCCTCGGCGCGCAAGGTATCAAGATCATGAGTGCTGGCAGGCTGAATGGTGCTGAAATCGCCCGTACCGAGTGGTATAGAGAGGGCCGGGTGCCACTGCATACGCTGCGTGCCGATATCGATTATGGAACTGCCGAGGCCAAGACGACCTACGGGATCATCGGCATCAAGGTGTGGGTATTTAAGGGCGAGATCAAGGCGCGCGGGGAGAGCCAAACTGCAACCAATGATCAGGCAAGTGAAGAGCCGGCAAAGCGGGCGCGTCGTCCAGCTAGAGGCGCTCCGGGTACCGACAATGAGGCAAAGGCATCAGCTTCGCGGCGAACAGCAACTAAAAAGCCGCAAGAGCAAGGAGCTGAAACCAAACCGGAAGCCGCTTTGTCCGCCGAAGCTTCAGTCAAGTCACCGGTCAAGCGTGTGCGTAAAACAGCAGCGACCACGGCCGGTGGGGATACCGCCGGCTCGGACGTCAAGGAGTAAGTCAACATGTTGCAACCTGCACGCAGGAAATATCGCAAGGAACAAAAAGGCCGTAATACTGGCCTGGCGACGCGAGGTGCCAAAGTAAGCTTTGGTGAATATGGTCTCAAGGCTACCGCCCGTGGCCGCCTTACGGCGCGCCAGATTGAGGCGGCGCGTCGTGCCATGACCCGTCACATCAAGCGTGGTGGGCGCATCTGGATCAGAATCTTTCCGGACAAGCCAGTTTCGAAGAAACCCGCCGAGGTCAGGATGGGTAATGGCAAAGGCAATCCGGAGTATTGGGTAGCCGAAATTCAGCCCGGCAAGGTACTTTATGAAATGGATGGTGTTGATGAGGTTCTGGCGCGTGAGGCATTCGAACTGGCGGCAGCCAAGCTGCCAATTGCCACGACTTTTGTCACACGTCATTTGGGGTAAGCGATGAAAGCGACCGAACTGAGACAAAAAAACGATGCCGACCTTGGCAAGGAATTGCTCGACCTGCGCAAGGCCCAATTTTCCCTGCGTATGCAGTTGGCAACCCAGCAGCTGAGCAATACCAGCCAGGTAGATAAACTGCGCAAGGATATTGCGCGCATCAAGACAATTCAGCACGAGAGGGCGACTGCAAAATGAATGAAGCAAGCCAGTCAATTCACCGCACCCTTGAGGGGCGGGTGGTAAGCGACAAGATGCAAAAAACCGTGACTGTATTGATTGAGCGTCGCGTCAAACACCCGGTCATTGGCAAAGTAATGATTCGCTCAAGAAAGTATCATGCCCACATCGATGGCCTTATCGCCATCGTTGGTGATCTGGTACAGATTGAGGAATGCGCGCCGATCGCCAAGACCAAGGCGTGGCGTGTAACCAAGGTGCTTGAAAAAGGCGTTACCGCCTGAATTATTCGTTGACACTGGTTGGTGGGTTAAGTAGAATCCTGCCTCTTTGTCGGAAAGCTGCCGGTGTGATGAGGGCGGGTGCCGGTAGAGTTAAGTCCCCCAAGGTTCAGTGATTGGGGTTCCAAAACTAACTGCGTATCCGGTTCGCCAGATGCAGGTTAAGTTGGAGAGTTAAATGATTCAAATGCAGTCACGGCTCGATGTGGCCGACAATACAGGTGCGCGTTCAGTTATGTGCATCAAAGTCATGGGTGGCTCAAAGCGGCGCTATGCTGGTATTGGCGATATCATTAAGGTCAGTATCAAGGATGCAGCCCCGCGCGGTCGCGTAAAAAAAGGCGAAGTTTACAGTGCGGTAGTCGTTCGCACAGCCAAAGGCGTGCGGCGGCCTGACGGCTCCCTGATCAAATTCGATGGAAACGCAGCGGTTCTGCTCAACAACAAGTTTGAGCCGATTGGTACGCGCATTTTCGGGCCGGTCACACGTGAATTGCGCAGTGAGCGTTTCATGAAGATCGTTTCTCTCGCCCCTGAAGTGCTCTGAACCGAGATCGGGAAGGGAAGCTAGTCATGCAAAAAATTCGTAAAGGTGATGACGTCGTGGTTGTCACCGGTCGGGACAAGGGAAAGCGTGGAACGGTAACGCAACGTCTGGATAGCGAGATGCTGCTCATTGCCGGGATTAACCGCGTGAAGAAGCATACCAAGCCGAACCCGATGAAGGGTCAGCAAGGCGGGATTATCGAGAAGGAAATGCCGATCCATTTGTCAAATGTGGCACTCTTCAACCCGGCAACGCAAAAAGCTGATCGCGTTGGGGTCAAGTTTCTTGAAGACGGTCGCAAGGTCAGAATATTCAAATCGAATGGCGAGCTGGTCGAAGCTTAAGGGATAGGTCATGGCGCGTTTGCAAGAATTCTATAAAGAAAAGGTTGTCCCGCAGTTGCATGAGCAGTTTAAATATGCATCTGTGATGGAGGTGCCGAGGATTATCAAAGTCACTCTCAATATGGGCGTGGGCGAGGCGGTTGCCGATAAAAAGGTACTGGAAAGTGCTGTGGGTGACATGACCAAGATTGCTGGTCAGAAGCCTGTGGTAACCAAGGCCCGCAAAGCAATTGCGGGTTTCAAGATTCGCGAAGGCTACCCAATCGGCTGCATGGTGACGTTGCGTGGTACGCGGATGTTTGAGTTTCTCGATCGTCTGGTGAGTGTTGCGATGCCGCGAATTCGCGACTTTCGAGGCATTCCGGCAAGTAAAGGGTTTGATGGTCGTGGAAACTACAACATTGGCGTCAAGGAACAGATTATTTTTCCCGAGATCGAGTATGACAAAGTTGATGCTTTGCGCGGAATGAACATCAGCATCACCACGACGGCGAAGACTGACGCGGAAGCGAAAGCACTTCTTTCCGCATTCAAGTTCCCTTTCAAGAACTGAGGGAGTAATGGCAAAACTTTCACTGATTAACCGGGAGGCCAAACGGGCCAAGATGGTTGCCAAGTTCGCCGCGAAAAGGGCGGAACTGACGGCCATTATCAATGACAGCAAGCTTGGCGATGAGGAGCGCATGGATGCGCGACTCAAGTTCCAACTGTTGCCTCGAGATTCGAGTCCGGTGCGCCAGCGCTTGCGCTGTGCTTTGACTGGGCGCCCCCGGGGCGTTTTCAAAAAATTTGGTCTATGCCGTCTCAAACTGCGCGAGTATGCCATGCGCGGTATGGTGCCAGGTATGACCAAGGCCAGCTGGTAAGGGGTGCGATATGAGTATGACTGATCCAGTCGCTGACATGTTGACGCGGATCCGCAATGGACAAATGGCGGAAAAGCTCGGCGTATCGATGCCCTCTTCAAAGTTGAAGCAGGCTATAGCGCAAGTTTTGCAAGATGAAGGGTATATCGAAAGCTTTGTAGTGCGTGATGACGCGGGCAAGGCCAAGTTAGATATCGAGTTGAAATACTACGCAGGCCGCCCTGTTATCGAGCGTATTGAGCGCGTGTCACGGCCAGGCTTGCGGATCTATCGCGGTATGCAGGATTTGCCAAAGGTCATGAATGGCCTGGGCATTGCCATTGTTTCGACGCCAAAAGGGGTAATGACAGACCGCAAGGCGCGCAGTGTCAATGTTGGTGGTGAAGTGCTGTGTATTGTGGCGTAAGGAGTAACTAATGTCCCGCATCGCCAAAAATCCAGTAATGCTGCCGAAAGGTGTCGAAGCAGTGGTTTCTGCCAGTGAGATCACCTTGAAAGGCCCCTTGGGATCACTTACCCAATTCGTTTTACCTTCAGTGAAGGTCGAAAAAGAGGGTGAAAGTCTGTTTTGCCGGGCAATTGAGAATCAGCCAAATGCCTCTGCAATGTCGGGAACCATGCGTGCCCTGGTAAATAATATGGTTACCGGTGTAACTAAGGGCTTTGAGAAAAAGCTTACCTTGGTGGGCGTCGGTTACAAGGCGCAAGCCCAGGGTTCGAAGCTTAATTTGTCACTGGGCTTCTCTCATCCGGTTGCGCATGAAATGCCGAATGGCATCAAGGCTGAAACGCCGACGCAGACTGAAATCCTGATCAAGGGTATTGACCGGCAGTTGGTTGGTCAGGTAGCAGCTGAAGTTCGTGCCTATCGCCCACCCGAGCCCTATAAGGGAAAGGGTGTGCGTTATGCAGATGAGGTCGTTGTGATCAAGGAAACCAAGAAGAAGTAAGCAGGGCAATTCTTCTTAGCTAGCAAACTTAAAGGTCGAATGATGAACAAGAAAATGGCTCGTCTGCGCAGGTCGCGTAAAACCCGCGCCAAAATTGCGGAGCTCAAGGTGATGCGCCTTTCAGTGCATCGCACCAACAGTCACATTTACGCCCAGATTTATTCTGGTTGCGGTACGGCTGTGGTTGTTGCGGCCTCTACGGTTGAGGCCGAGGTGCGCAAGCAGCAACCCAAGGGTGGCAATGTTGATGCCGCGCAGCTGATCGGCAAACTAATCGCTGAACGAGCTGCGGTAAAGGGTGTAAGCGAGGTCGCATTCGATCGATCGGGATTCAAATATCATGGGCGCATCAAGGCGTTGGCCGACGCTGCCCGTGAAGGCGGTCTGAAATTCTAAGCCGTCATTAAAGCGAGATAAAAATGGCTAAACCGCAAACAAAAAGGCAGCAACAGTCCACTGAAGAGCGCGATGATGGTCTGCGCGAAAAAATGGTGGCAATCAACCGTGTCACCAAGGTCGTCAAGGGTGGCCGTATTCTTGGTTTTGCCGCGTTGACCGTTGTTGGTGACGGTGACGGTGGTGTTGGCATGGGCAAGGGCAAGGCGCGCGAGGTGCCGGTGGCTGTCCAGAAAGCAATGGACGAGGCGCGGCGCAAACTCTCCAAGGTGAATTTGCGTAATGGAACCCTGCATCACCCGGTGACGGGCAAGCATGGCGCAACTAAAGTTCTGATGTCTCCCGCAGCTGCTGGTACGGGCGTTATTGCCGGCGGACCGATGCGCGCTGTTTTTGAGGTTATGGGTGTCACGGACGTTGTGGCCAAGGCCCTCGGTTCAACCAACCCTTACAACCTCGTGCGGGCGACGATTAAAGGTTTGATGGCCATGAACACCCCGGCCGAAATTGCTGCAAAACGTGGCAAGAGCGTGCAGGAAATAATGGAGGCGTAATCGTGGCAGAAAAGACAATCAAGGTAACGCTCATCAAAAGCGTTATTGGCACCAAACAGGATCATCGGGCAACGGTGCGCGGCTTGGGTTTGCGCCGTATCAACCATACCAGCCTGCTTGAGGACACTCCTGCAGTCCGCGGCATGATCAAAAAAGTTGCCTATTTAGTGAAGTGTGAGGGTTAAGGTAATGCGGCTCAATAATTTGAAACCAGCGGCCGGCGCCAAGCATGCAGCAAAGCGTCCTGGTCGGGGCATCGGCAGTGGCTTGGGCAAAACCTGCGGGCGCGGCCACAAGGGCCAGAAATCCCGAGCGGGCGGATTCCATAAGGTCGGCTTTGAAGGGGGCCAGATGCCCCTGCAGCGTCGTTTGCCTAAACGCGGTTTTGTTTCTCTGGCCGCCGGCAGAAATGTCGAAGTCCGTCTCTCCGAACTCGAAAAGCTGCCGGTCGAGGACATTGACTTGCTGACCTTGATGCAAGCTGGTGTTGTGCCTGCCGACAGTCTTTCCGCCAAGGTGATTCTCTCTGGCGATCTGACGCGCAAGGTTAACCTCAAGGGTGTAGGCGCAACCAAGGGTGCCCGTGCGGCAATCGAGGCTGTTGGAGGTTCCGTCGCAGATATTGCGGCGGTAGCTTAAGTAAGTCGAGTATTGATGGTCGGGAGCAATTAACGTGGCTAACGCCACCACAACGACAGCCGGCGCACTTGGCAGGGCGGGCAAGTTCGGTGATCTATGGCGACGCCTCGGTTTTCTCCTTGGCGCGCTGATCGTATTCCGGATCGGTGCGCATATTCCAGTTCCCGGGATTGACCCGGTTCAGCTTGCAGAGCTGTTTAATTCGCAGCAGGGCGGAATTCTCGGCGTATTCAACCTGTTTTCTGGTGGTGCGCTATCACGCTTTACGATTTTTGCCTTGGGCATCATGCCCTACATCTCCGCCTCGATCATCATGCAATTGATGACACACGCGGTTCCAGCCCTTGAGCAATTGAAGAAAGAGGGCGAGGCCGGACGGCGCAAGATTACCCAATACACCCGTTATGGTACTGTTGTATTGGCTCTTTTCCAGTCTATCGGGATGTCGATTGCCTTGGAAATGCAGCAGGGACTGGTTCTTGATCCAGGCCTGATGTTTCGCTTGGTTACCGTTATGACGCTGGTAACTGGAACGATGTTTTTGATGTGGCTAGGTGAGCAGATTACCGAGCGCGGACTGGGTAACGGTATTTCGATCATTATTTTCGCCGGCATTGTTGCTGGTTTGCCGAGCGCCTTGGGCGGCTTGTTCGAATTGGTTCGCACCGGGGCAATGCATCCGCTGACCTCGATCGTCATCTGTGTTCTGGTTGTGGTTGTTACCGGTTTTGTTGTGTTCGTGGAACGCGGGCAGCGCAAGATTCTTGTTAACTATGCCAAGCGCCAGGTGGGTAATAAGATATACGGCGGGCAGAGTTCGCACCTGCCCTTGAAATTGAATATGGCCGGTGTCATACCCCCCATTTTTGCTTCATCGATCATCCTGTTCCCGGCATCCGCCGCTGGCTGGTTTGGTGCCGGCGAGGGGATGCTGTGGCTGAAAGATATTGCCGCCACACTTTCCCCTGGGCAGCCGGTCTATGTGCTGCTTTACGCCGCAGCAATCATTTTCTTCTGTTTTTTCTATACCGCATTGGTTTTCAATCCCAAGGATACGGCCGACAACCTGAAAAAGAGCGGTGCTTTTGTACCGGGTTATCGCCCTGGAGATCAAACGGCCCGTTACATTGACAAAATCCTGATGCGCTTGACGCTAGTCGGCGCTGCCTATATCACACTCGTATGTCTGCTCCCGGAGTTCCTGATCTTGAAATGGAATGTCCCATTTTATTTCGGTGGTACCTCCCTGTTGATCATTGTAGTGGTTACGATGGACTTCATGGCTCAGGTCCAGGCATACGTCATGTCACATCAATATGAAAGCTTGTTGAAAAAGGCTAATTTCAAGGGAGCGGGGATGCCAACCCGTTAGCACGTCAAAGACACAGCTTCATGTCTAAAGATGATTTCATAGAGATGCAGGGCGAGATTCTTGAGAATCTGCCAAATGCCACGTTTCGAGTGAAGTTGGAAAATGGGCATGTTGTCCTCGGCTACATATCCGGCAAAATGCGCATGCATTACATCCGGATCCTTCCCGGGGATAAGGTGACCGTACAGTTGACGCCTTATGACCTGAATAAAGCGCGCATCGTTTTCAGGTCGAAGTAAAGATACAAAGTTATTGTGGAGAAAAATATGAGAGTTCAAGCTTCGGTCAAACGCATTTGTCGCAAATGCAAAATTGTGCGGCGCCATGGCGTGGTACGTGTTATTTGTACCGATCCGCGCCACAAGCAGCGTCAGGGTTGAAAACGTTTTTATTTTCTTTTAGAATTGCCGGTTCGCATTTTTAGCCGGCTAAATTAGTTCGCTTGTTTGCCCGTGTGGCGTGATTTACGTTACCCGACGAGCAATTGAGCGATGAATTAGCGATGTCAAGGACAAGGTAAGAATATGGCCCGTATTGCAGGCGTAAATATTCCGAATCACCAGCATGCCGAAATTGCGCTAACCGCGATTTATGGCATTGGCCGCTCACGCGCGCAGAAAATATGCGATGCAGCAGGGGTACTGCGTTCGGTCAAAATTAAAGATCTCACCGAGGCGGATATGGATCGTCTGCGGGAGCAGGTAGGCAAAGTCGCCGTTGAAGGTGATTTGCGCCGCGAGGTTTCCATGAGCATCAAGCGCCTCATGGACCTTAGCTGCTATCGTGGTGTCAGGCATCGTCGCGGTTTGCCGGTTCGCGGTCAGCGTACGCGGACCAACGCGCGTACCCGCAAGGGTCCCCGCAAGTCGGTTGCCGGAAGCAAGAAATAACCAGTAAGGTATATAAAAATGGCTAAAACGACAACCAAAGCGACTGCAAAGGTTCGCAAGAAGGTAAAGAAGAATGTTGCTGAAGGCATTGCTCACGTGCATGCTTCCTTCAACAACACGATTATCACGATCACCGACCGCCAAGGAAACGCTCTTTCCTGGGCAACATCCGGTGGTGCCGGATTCAAGGGTTCGCGTAAATCGACCCCGTTTGCTGCCCAAGTTGCCGCTGAAGCTGCCGGCAAGGCCGCGCAGGAATGCGGTATCAAGAATCTCGAGGTGCGTATCAAGGGCCCTGGCCCTGGACGTGAATCCGCCGTTCGTGCTCTGAATGCCTTGGGTATCAAGATCAGTAGCATTACCGACATAACCCCGATTCCACACAATGGTTGCCGGCCGCCCAAGCGCCGTCGCATCTAAGGTTGAAGTAAGGAGACCGCCCAGTGGCCCGCAATTTAGATCCAAAATGCCGTCAGTGTCGCCGTGAGGGAGAGAAACTCTTTCTCAAAGGTGAAAAGTGCTTCACTGACAAGTGCTCTATTGAACGTCGTTCCTATGCGCCAGGTCAGCATGGCCAGAAATCAGGCCAACGTCTTTCCGGCTATGGCCAGCAGTTGCGCGAGAAACAGAAGATTCGCCGTCTGTATGGAGTGCTCGAGCGCCAATTTCGCAAGGTCTTCGCCGAAGCCAGCCGGCGCAAAGGTCAGACAGGCGAGAACCTGCTGCAACTGCTTGAAGGTCGCCTCGACTCGGTTACCTACCGGATGGGGTTTGGTGCTTCCCGTGCCGAGTCACGTCAGATCGTCCGTCACAATGGCATTCTGGTTAACGGCAAGCGCGTCAATATTCCTTCGTTCAACGTCAGTCCTGGCGACACAATTCAGCTGACCGAGGCCGCGCGTGTGCATTTGCGCACCAAGGCCGCCATGGAAGCTGCCGAGTCGCGTGGTTTTCCTGAGTGGATCGAGGTTGACATCAAGGCTGGCAAAGGCACTTTCAAGGCCTATCCGGCTCGTGACGAACTGCCGCCTTCCATCAAGGAAGGTCTGGTGGTCGAGCTGTATTCGCGTTAATTCCATTCTCTTGCGCCTGGGGGCATTTCGCCCGCGGGCGCATTTGTCTATTTGAGGAACGAAGATGCAAAGTCACGCGCTTCTAAAACCCCGCATCATCGACGTTCAGGCGCTCTCGCCACTGCATGCCCGAGTTGTCATGGAGCCCTTCGAGCGAGGTTACGGCCATACCCTGGGTAATGCGCTGCGACGCATTCTGCTGTCGTCGATGCCCGGTGCTGCAGTAACCGAAATGACCATCGATGGCGTACTGCATGAGTATTCGACTCTGGAAGGCGTTCGCGAAGATGTCGTAGACATCATGCTGAACCTGAAAGGTGTCGTGATGCGCCTGCACAATCGCGGCGAAACCATTCTGACCCTGTCAAGAAAAGGTGATGGTGAAGAGACGATCGTTACGGCGGCAGATATTCAGGCTAACCATGACATCGAAATCATCAACCCTGATCACGTGATCGCCCATCTGGCTCCCGGCGGCAAGCTGGACATGCAGATCAAGGTCGAGGCCGGGCGTGGTTATGTTCCGGCCAATGTGCGCACTTCCTCGAAGGAAAGCAAAAGTATTGGCCGTATCCTGGTGGATGCCTCGTTCAGTCCGGTACGGCGCGTCAGTTATCAAGTTGAAGCAGCCCGTGTCGAACAGCGCACTGACCTCGACAAGCTGATTATTGATATCGAAACCAACGGCGCCATTGATCCTGAAGAGTCCATCCGTTACGCCGCCAGCATTCTGATGGACCAGTTATCGGTATTTTCGGATCTCGAAGGTACGCCGATCTCTATCGAGCAACCCAAGCAATCCACAGTCGATCCCATCCTGCTGCGGCCGGTGGACGATCTTGAGTTGACGGTTCGTTCCGCCAACTGCCTGAAGGCCGAGAACATTTACTACATCGGCGATCTGATCCAGCGCACCGAGACGGAATTGTTGAAGACGCCAAATCTCGGCCGCAAGTCACTCAACGAAATCAAGGAAGTTTTGGCTTCGCGCGGCCTGACGCTGGGCATGAAGCTGGAAAACTGGCCGCCCGCCGGTTTGGAAAAGATGGGCTAAGGTGGACCGGCCTGTTTCAGTGAAGGCTCATCGTCAGGTGAGCCGTAGCTAAAACTGGCCGCCCGCCGGTTTGGAAAAGATGGGCTGATAGACAAGCCCATTGCATTGAAAGTAGCACTCACTATAAAAATTAACCGGTCGCAGGCATAGCGCGGCGATCGCACAAGTGAAAAGGAAGCATCATGCGTCACGGTAACGGACTTAGAAAACTCAATCGCACCTCCTCTCATCGCCTGGCGATGCTGCGCAACATGACGGTTTCCTTGCTGCGACACGAGGCGATCAAGACCACGCTGCCCAAGGCAAAAGAACTGCGCCGCGTTGTCGAACCAATCATCACTCTCGGCAAGAAGCCATCGCTGGCCAATCGTCGCCTGGCATTTGATCGACTGCGCGATCGCGAAATCGTTGGCAAGGTCTTCGATGTACTTGGCCCGCGCTTTGCCAACCGCAATGGCGGCTATCTGCGCATCCTCAAGATGGGTTTCCGCGTCGGCGACAATGCGCCGATGGCCTATGTCGAATTGCTCGACCGCCCTGAAGAAGTTGCTGCAGAGGCACCGAAAGCCGAATAGGCGCCCCAGATCTGCGCAACAAAAAAGCCGACCATCATGTCGGCTTTTTTGTTGCTGACAGCGGTTAATCTGAAGTTCGCCCCTGTCTGAACCGAGTTTCTACGCTGATTCAATAAGTTGTCGTTGAATCACGGTTTGGTTTTCTGACTACGAGCGAATCGTTTGAATCAGAGCCAGTGCGCGCAGTTGCTTCGGGTTGATGGTG
>JAUXOM010000029.1 GCA_030682175.1 Rhodocyclaceae bacterium | reverse complement strand
TCCATGATGCGGCCCGGCGTGCCGACGATGACATGCACGCCGCGCGACAGCGCGCGCAACTGGATCACCATGCTTTGCCCGCCATACACCGGCAGGACATGGAAGCCAGGCATGTTGTGCGCGTATTTCTGGAAGGCCTCGGCAACCTGGATGGCCAGTTCGCGCGTTGGCGTCAGCACCAGCACCTGTGGCAGCTTTTTGGCGAGGTCGAGTCGCGCCAGCAGTGGCAGGGCGAAAGCCGCCGTCTTGCCGGTGCCGGTCTGCGCCTCGCCCAGCAGGTCGCGCCCTGCCAGGAAATGCGGGATGCAGGCGGCCTGGATCGGCGTCGGAATTTCGTAGCCGACGTCCGTCAGGGCCGTCAGGAGGGACGCCGGCAATTGCAGCGCGGCAAATGTTTCGATAGGTTGGGTCATGGCGTGTCCGCCTCTGGGCGGGAAATCAAGGCTGGCCAAAGCGGCCGTGCAACCATACATTATCGCAGACGCGTCAAGTAGACTGTTGAACATGAACGGAAATGTGATCATCATCGGCGGCGGGCCGGCCGGCTTGATGGCGGCTGAAGTGCTGGCTCAGGCCGGCGTGCGCGTCGAGGTTTATGACGCCATGCCCTCGGTTGGCCGCAAATTCCTCATGGCGGGGAAGAGCGGGCTCAATCTCACCCATGCCGAAGCCTTCGCCACTTTTGTCAGCCGCTATGGCGAAAAACGCGACTGGGTGACGCCCTGGCTCGCCGCCTTCGAACCCGAGACCCTGCGTGACTGGGCGCGCGATCTGGGTGTCGACACCTTTGTCGGCTCATCCGGCCGCGTGTTTCCGACTGACATGAAGGCCGCGCCATTGCTGCGCGCCTGGCTTCATCGGCTGCGCGCAACAGGTGTGCATTTTCATATGCGTCACCGCTGGCTGGGCTGGGATGAACAGGGCGATTTGCGCTTCACCACGCCAACCGGTGCAATAAAAGTCGGCGCTGGCGGGACGGCGGCGCGTCTTCCGAAGAGCCGTCCCGAGGAAGACGCCGCCCCCTGTGGGGGCAGCGAACAAAGTGAGCGTGGGGGCTGTCTAATTCTCGCGCTGGGCGGCGGCAGCTGGGCCAAACTCGGTTCCGATGGTGCCTGGGTGCCGCTGCTGCAAGCGCGCGGCGTCGTCATTGCACCGCTCAAGCCCGCCAACTGCGGTTTCGAGATTGCCTGGAGCGAACATTTTCGCGCCAAGTTCGCCGGCCAACCGGTCAAGTCGGTGGTGGCGACATTTGGCGGGGAACGGCGCCAGGGTGATTTCGTCATCACCCGACACGGCGTCGAGGGCAGCCTGATTTATGCCCTCGCCGCGCCATTGCGCGATGCCATCGCGTCACGCGGCAGCGCCACGCTGCAACTCGATCTCGCCCCCGGCAAAACTCTGGAGCGGCTGATCAGTGAAATCGCCCACCCACGCGGCGCACGCTCGATGGCCAGCCATCTGCAAAGCCGTGCCGGCATTGCCGGCGTCAAGGCCGGTTTGCTGCGCGAATGGGCGGCCCGGGACGACTACGCCGACCCGGCGCGCCTGGCTGCCGCGATCAAGGCACTGCCGCTGCGACTTGACGCGCCGCGCCCGCTCGATGAGGCCATCAGCAGCGCCGGCGGCGTGATGGCTGTGTCATTGGATGACCGACTGATGCTCCGCGCCCTGCCCGGCGTGTTCTGCGCGGGAGAAATGCTCGACTGGGAAGCGCCGACCGGTGGCTATCTGCTCACTGCCTGTTTTGCCAGCGGTCAAGCCGCCGGGCGCGGCGCAATCGCCTGGCTCCAATCAAATCTTTCCAGCAGCGCCGCGAACTGATCCGGCGCCGTTTCACCAGCGCCGACTTTTACCCGGTGGCGCATGATGCTTCGGTCGATAACGATGCTGGCGCCACTGACCGGATGGCGGAAGGCCATTCCGACACAAGCCAGCAGCAGACGGTGGCAGCCGAATTCGCGCTGGAAAAACCGGTTGTGCAACCCCTTGCCATGCGTAGCGTCGCCAATGATGGGGTGGCTGATGTGCTTCAGGTGGCGGCGCAACTGGTGGTGTCGCCCGGTGAGTGGCTTGAGTTCCAGCAACGCATAGCGCGAGTTCGGATAACGGTCGATGGCCACCGGCAATTCGATGGTCGCCAGACGCCGGTAATGGGTGACAGCCGGCTGGGCGGTGGCTGCGGGCAGTTTGCGTCCATAGTCGTCGTGCTGGCGCGACAACGCATGGTCGATGACACCGGATTCCGCCGGCCAGCCGCGCACCACGGCAAGGTAGGTCTTCTCGACTGCACCGCCTTCGAACTGGCGCCCCATCTCCCGCGCCACCGTTGCATCGAAGGCAAACAGCAGCACGCCCGAAGTGCCCTTGTCGAGCCGATGCACCGGCTGCACGCGGCGGCCGATCTGGTCGCGCAGCAATTGCACGGCAAAGCGGGTTTCGTGACGATCGATGTCGCCGCGATGCACCAGCAGACCGGCCGGCTTGTCAATGGCGATCAGCTGATCGTCGCGGTAAAGGATTTCGAGCATGGGGCAAGTTCTGGAGCAAAGCGCGCCCGCAAGCAAGCGTCATGCATGCATCAGGGTTTGCTGTATTGCTGTCCGGCTTTTTGCTCGACGGCAAACACCGCGGCTTCAACGCGCGAGGTGAGATTCAGTTTGGCCAGAACGTGGCGCACATGCAACTTGACGGTGTCATGGCTGATGTCGAGCTCCCGCGCAATAGCCTTGTTCGACAAGCCGCGCGACAGGTGTTCGAGAATTTCCCGCTCACGCGGCGTCAGCTGGTGCAAGGCTTCAGCCTTGGGCGGCTGTCCCCCACTCTGCAGCAAATGCACCAGTTTCAGGGTCATGGCCGGTGCCACCACCGTTTCACCGCGCACCGCGCGTTGCACGGCATCCACGACGTCGTCGGGTTCCATATCCTTGAGCAGATATCCCTGAGCACCGGCACCCATCGCGTTGGCCAGGTCATCCTTGGCGTCACTGACGGTCAGCACCAATACCGGAAACTTCCAGCCCTCGGCACGTATTTTTCGCAGCAAGGCCAGACCGCCGTGTGGCGGCATGTTGAGATCGGTGATCACCACGTCCACTTCGATGGTTTTCAGCAATTCGATCGCCTCGTCGCCATTGCCGGCAATGCCGGCGATGTTGATCGAACTGCGCTGCTCAAGCAACTCGGCCAGCCCCTTGCGGAACAGGGTATGGTCATCGACCAGCACAACACGGATGGGTTTGGTGTCGTTCATGCCGCTGTCTTGGGGTTGGATGGGCTGATCGCCGGGAAAGTCAGCCGCACGCGGAAACCGCGCTCCGGCAGGTTGACCATTTCGACGCGCCCGCCGACCAGGCGGGCACGCTCGCGCATGATCGACAAGCCAAAGTGGTCGCGCTCATAGGGAAGTTCGTCTGAATCGCCGGTACGGTTGGCAATCGGGAAAAAACCCTGGGCGCCGCGCCCATTGTCATCCACCGTGATGATGTAATGGTCGCAGGTGCCCTCCAGGGTCAGCCAGGCTTGCGTCGCTTTGGAGTGACGTCGCACATTGGCCAGCGCCTCCTGCACGATGAAGAACACCTGTGCCTCCTGGTCGACCGACAGGCGCAGGTCAACGACGCGATTGTCGAATTCGAGCGCAATGCCGGTGCGGTCGAAAAAACTGTCCGCCTGCCGCCTCAGCGCCTGCTGCAGGCCGAGCGGATCCATGCGACTGCGGAACTGTGCCAGCAGTTCGCGCAACTGGATATAGGCATCATCGAGCGCCTGACCGATATCGCCGGCGTATTTGCCGGCTTTCTCTTCATCGCACTCGCTGATCGAGTCCACCAGCAAGGCCATGCGCATTTTCATGTAGGACAGCGCCTGCGCCAGTGAATCATGCACTTCGGCGGCCATCATCTGCCGTTCGTTCATCAACGTGATGCGCAGGTTCTCGCGCTTGAGACGCGTGTTTTCCAGCGCCATGCCCAGGTGTTCGCCAATCGAGCGAAATAACAGGACCAGTTCCTCGGGCAGTTCGAAGCGCTCGGATAAAAACAGGTTGTAAACACCCAGCAACTTGCTGCCATGCTGCAGCGGGACTACCACCATCGCCTTGCAGTCGCGGTCGAAATAGGGATGTTTGGTGCGTACCGCGCAGGCGTGCAGGTCGATTTCGTAGCGGCAATGATTGTCACGCACGGCGACGCCGCACTGTCCGCAATCGATCGACACGAGACGCTCCTGCTCGACGACCTCGTGCGGCAGTCCGCGTGCCGCCACCAGGCGCAAATGCCGGCCATCAGTGGTCAGCACGCGCACGGCACCCGCATCGGCCTTGGCCAGGCGCAGCATGGTGCCGAGGAAGCGCCCGAGCAGTTCCTCGACATCATCTTCATCGACCAGATTGGCCGATACTTCGGAAAAGACATTGAGCGCCAGCAGTCGCGTGCGCTCGTCGCTATCCACTTCCGGCACGACGGCCTGGGGCGTAGCGGTGGCACTCATGAAATTATGCTCCTCTGTGGTCGAAGCCACCTTAACGGTGGTCTGTTCTCCAAGCACGGCATTCTACCGCCTTCGCAGTGTCGGTCGGCGCTGCTTACAGCGGCAAGGGCCATGCCCCCGACAGGGTTTTCTCGGCCCACAGCAGGGCCGTGATGGTCTTGGCGTCGGTGATTTCGCCGTCACGCACGGCCAGCAGCGCATCGGCAACGGCCAGCTCCGCGACGTCGAGTATTTCGTCATGGTCGGGTTCCGCGCCGACATAACTCAGGCCCTGCGCCCAGAATATTTCAATGCGCTCATCGGCATAGCCGACACACGGGTGCATGACACCCAGATGACGCCACAACGCTGCCTTGTAGCCGGTTTCCTCGCGCAGTTCGCGGCGTGCGGTATCCAGGATATGCTCGCCCGGATCGACCTTGCCGGCCGGCATTTCCAGCAGCACGCGGCGCAGCGGATAGCGGAACTGCCGCTCGAACAGGAGTTTGCCGTTATCGAGCACGGCGATCACCACCACCGCGCCGGGATGCCGGATGATTTCGCGGGACGTCTCGCGCCCATCCGGCAGGCGCACCTTGTCGGCAAACACCTTGAGCAGCCGACCGTCGAAAACCTGCTCGCTGGTCAGCGTTTCCTCTATAAAATCGGATTCGTTCATGTTGTACGCTGAAGTTTGTTGTGGCTTGAACTTTAACAGAACGCCACCAGATCATAGTGATCACGCAACCGCAAAGGAGCAATGTGATGTCATTCATTCCCGGCTTCGACAGCGACGGCATCGTCACCGTCAATCGCATCATTCTCAAACCGGAATTCACCGTCGATGATCTCGAAGAGCGCGTTGCCATGCTTTGCGAGAACGTCAAGACTTATCACTCCGACACCGGCTTTGTCGGCGGCATGGTCGTCCTGAACAGTGGTCAGGTATCCAACGAAGGCAGCACCATCGGCAAGGCGGTCAAGAGCAAGCTCAAGGACCGCGAGGCGCTCATCATCACCTTCTGGCGCTCCTTCAAGGAGCATGAAGCGTCACACCGCAGCAAGACCTTCCAGCCGCTGTTCCAGCAGGTGCTTGAACTGTGCGAGAACGGCAACGAAGAAATCGCCTACAGCATGCTGTGGTCCGGCAAGGCCTATTCCGAAGACGAGGCCGCCAAGGCACGCGAAGCCAAGGAATCCTACGCCAACGCACCCTGAGCGATTTCAAAAGTCGGCGTGACCGAAGGAAATCCCCTTTTCGGGACTGGCAGGACGGTGGCAAATCCACCATACAACAGCAGTCCGGGCGCCGGGCCGCCCCAAGCCTGGACGCCACGCGCCGCCAGGCGCAATCCGCTCCCAAACATGAACGGGGGCTCCCCGTAATAGACGAGCGCAGCGAGCCACCGTCACCTCCCCCGCGAGGGGGAGGCCGGGAGGGGGTGGGCCTTCCCTTTAGATTTTTTCCCAGATCGTCGTGATGCCCTGCCCACCGCCGATGCACATGGTGGCCATGCCGTAACGGGCATTCACCCGCAGCATTTCGTGCAACAACTTGGTGACGATCACCGCGCCGGTGGCGCCGACCGGGTGGCCGATGGCGATGGCGCCGCCGTTCGGGTTGGTCTTGGCCGGATCGAGGCCAAGGCCCTTGGCCACGGTGATGGACTGGGCAGCAAAGGCTTCGTTCGACTCGATGACATCCATCTGGTCGAGCGTCAGGCCGGCCTTTTGCAGCGCGGTTTTCGATGAGGGGATCGGCCCTTCACCCATCACGTCATTCGGCACGCCGGCGATCGCATAGGCCACCAGGCGGGCCAGCGGCTTGTGGCCGGCAGCCGCGGCCTTGGCGGCATCGGCCAACACCAGGAAGGCGGCGGCGTCATTGATACCGGAAGCGTTGCCGGCGGTGACGGTGCCATCTTTCTTGAACGCGGGGCGCATCTTGGCCAATGTCTCAAGGGTGGTGGTCGGTTTCAGGTGTTCGTCGGCATCGAACACCACCTCGCCCTTGCGGGTCTTCAGGGTGATCGGGGCAATCTGCGACTTGAAATAGCCGGCCGCCTGGGCCTTGGCGGCGCGCGTCTGCGACTCGAGCGCGAAGGCATCCTGCTCCTCGCGGGTGATTCCCCACTTGGCGGCCAGATTTTCCGCGGTGATGCCCATGTGGCCAACGCCGAAGGGATCGGTCAGTACGGCGACCATGGCGTCGATCGCCTGGGTATCGCCCATGCGTGCGCCGGTGCGCAAAGCCGGCAGCAGATAGGCGCCGCGCGACATGACTTCGACGCCACCGGCCAGGGCATATTCCGCATCGCCCAACATGATGGCCTGTGCCGAACTGACGATGGCCTGCTGGGCAGAACCGCACAGGCGATTGACGGCGAACACCGTGGAGTCCATCGACATGCCGCCCTGAATGGTGGCGACCCGCGCAACGTAGGCATAGCGCGCTTCCGTCGGGATGCAGTTGCCGACAGTGGCAAAGCTGACCTGCCTGGCATCGACGCCGGCACGGGCTATCGCCTCCTTGATCACCATGCCGCCCAGTTCGGCGGGTTCCAGATCCTTCAGCGCGCCGCCAAAGGCACCCACGGCAGAGCGCACCGCGCTCAGTGCAACAACTTCTTTATTCGACATGTATACCACTCCTTGATTTGGTGAATTACGGCCCGACCCAGCTTGCCACGGTCAACAGAGCCAACAACAACAGACACAACACCAAAGCGCGCCAGACCAGACCGACCGCACTTTGCAGATGCTCGACATCGGCATCGTCGCCCAGACCGAGTTCGGGCCGGGCGTCGAAACCAGTCTCATCAGGCAGGGGCAGGCCGAGCCTGACACCCAGCGCACCCGCCGCGCTCGACAACAGTATCCCCGAGGCCATGTCGGCGCCCTGCTCCGCCGGGACGGCTTGCGCCCACTGGCTGGCCTGCGTGCGCCAGCAATAGATGGCATCTTCGAAATCACCGACGATGGCAAAGGTTGCCGCGGTCAGGCGCGCCGGCAACCAGTCGAGCACCTGGAAGGCCTGCTGGGCAAAGCGCGCAAAAGGACTCGCCACTACCGACTTATCGGCATCTGGCGGCGCCGTCGCCCCCCAGCACTGCATCACGCACAGGCTCAAGCGGTAAAGCACAGCACCTGCCGGCCCGAGCACGACGAACCACAGCAATGGCGCAAAGACATGGCGATGCGTCGCGACGATGCCCTGCTCGATCGCCAGACGCGCAATCTCCGTCGCATTCAGCCGCGCCGCGCTCCGGCCACGCCACTCCTCCAGCAAACGACGGGCGCGATCGATTTCGCCCATGCGCAAAGCCATCTGGATGTCGGTGAAGTAATGACTGAACTGGCGCAAGCCCATGGTGAGATACAGCACGGCCACCGCAACAATGAAACCCGGCAGCGGGTGAACCGCATCCACGGCAGCATGCAGCAACAGCACCAGCAGTGCCGGCAGGGCGACCCCCAGTACCCAGGCTATGGTGCCATGTTGTCGCTCGCCGCCGTTGAACTGGCGCTCCAGAAAATCAGCGTATTGCGTCTGCCAGAGGGCAATACGCCGTGCGGG
This sequence comes from Rhodocyclaceae bacterium, assembly GCA_030682175.1. GTDB lineage: Bacteria > Pseudomonadota > Gammaproteobacteria > Burkholderiales > Rhodocyclaceae > Sulfuricystis. The sequence goes on along the minus strand of JAUXOM010000029.1, from coordinate 27,418 downwards.
CAGGGCTTTGATTTGCTCAAGGACAAGAGCGAGAATTATGCTGAGGAAGGTCATGGCTGATAACGGGCAACTGGCAGGACGAAGATATCACACTCCCCCGCGCCGCAACATTGCGATGCCACGGTCAATCCTGTGCAAAAAGACACTGGCGCAGGTTGACCAGCATGCCCGCAGTCGCCCCCCAGATGAAGTGTCCTTGCCACGGCACTGCCCAATAATGGTGCACTGTACCGTCCCGCTCAAGCGCATGCTGGTGGTAACTCGCCGGATCAAGCAGAAACTCCAGTGGCGGTTCAAACACTTCGGCCACTTCGAAATCGTCGAGATGTAAATTGAGCGGGGGTATCACCAGACCCACCACAGGAGTGACCCGGTAACCGGTGCTGGTGAAGTAGTCGGGCAGGCTTGCCAATATTTCAACCTGATCAGGAGCGATTCCCACCTCTTCATGGCTTTCGCGCAGTGCGGTCGCCACCGGTGACGCATCGGCAGGCTCGCAACAGCCGCCCGGAAAGCTGACCTGCCCGGCATGGTCGCGCAAATGGGCAGTGCGCTGCGTCAACAGCACGGTCAACCCGCTGGGTCGATTCACAATCGGCACCAGCACCGCAGCGGCTACCGACATCCCCGTTGGCATGGGAGCCTCGCGAATTACGGCCCGCGGCCGCTCAGCGGAAAGACGCTGGCGCAGCCAATCGACCGTCACTTGCATGATCTCGGACACTCCCCGGGCCGCCCCAAGCGAGGCAGCGAACAAAAGTGAGCGCGAGGGACCATTCAGTATCGCTGCGTCAGTGTCATCGAAGATCCGTCGCGGTGGATTTCCATGCGATTGAGAAAGCTCATGCCCAGCAGAACCACCGGCATGTCCTGCTCATGCACCGAGGCGTCGACATCGCGCAGCGTGATGCTGCCCAGCTTGACGCTCTCCAGTCGGACACGCCAGACGCGTGCCGGCCCATTCGCCGTCATGGTCATGCCCGGCGTGCCTTTCGATGCATCGATGCGTGCCCGCCGCGCATCTGCAGCTCCCAGCGATATGAAGGTCGCACCAGTGTCCACCAGAAAACGCATGCCCACCCCATTGATGCTGCCAGGCACAACGAAGTGGCCACGCGCATCGGCTATCAGGGTTGTGGCAGGCCGCTCGGCACCGGGTGTGGATACCACGCTCTGACCAAGTGCCACGCGTCGCGCTTTGCCGTCGATCTCGAATACGGCGGCGCCGGATTCGAGAGCCAGCAGTTTTACGCCCTCGGCTGTCGCAGCCCCAACGGCCAGGGTCTGGCGCTTGCCACCATCGATCACCACCAGTGCCTTGCCGGGCAACAGGCCGACCAGGGCAACATCGGCCGCCAGCGCACCAAGGCTCCAGGCGCACAACAACAGGGCGAGACAGCTCCGTGCCAGCGCCATGCCGTCACTCAGTCGCGGAAATTGCCATACTGCAGTGGATAGTCGGTAATTGCCTGCTTCACCAGTGCGATCACCTCCTGCAATATGTCGCGCTTGGCGCCGGTAATGCGCACGGCATCACCCTGGATAGTGGCCTGCACCTTCAGCTTGCTGTCCTTGACGAGTTTGACGATTTTCTTCGCCAGTTCCTGCTCGACCCCGGTCTTGATCTTCAGTTCCTGCTTGGCCTTGTTGCCGGACACGCTCTGCACGGCACCGATATCGAGACGCTTGGTGCTTTCGCGTTCCTTCTTTTCCATCTCCGGGAACAGGATGTCCTTGACCTGACTGAGTTGAAACTCGGAATCGCCGAACACGGTGATGAGCTTGTCCTTCTCGTTGAGCTCGGCCTTGGCCGAAGTACCCTTGAAGTCGTAGCGATTGCCGATGTGGCGCCCCGCCACATCGACGGCATTCTTCAGGGCAACCAGGTCGGCTTCGGAGCTGATGTCGAATGAGGGCATCGCGTTTTCCCTTCAACCGAAATGGCAAACGTAATGGTAGGGCTCGCCCGTCACTTCGATGTCGAACGACGAGTTGCCCGGCACGGCGAATGACTCGCCAGCAGCGCAGGATTTCCAGTCGGCCCCGGTGAGGCGATAGCGGCACGCGCCGGCCACGGTTTCCATGACCTCGGGCACGCCGGTGTTGAAGACCAGGGTGGCGGGCAGGATCACGCCGACACTCTTCTTTGTGCCGTCGGCGAGCTGCACGGTATGGCTGACGCACTTGCCGTCGAAATAGACATTGGCCTTCTTGGTCACGGCAACATTTTCGAATTGATTTTCCATCTGTGTCACCTCAAATTCCCCACAATTTTTCGATAATCGTTTTGGCGATAAAACCCAGCATGCCGAAGGCGAGCACGAAAAACAGGGCGAAAGTCCCGATCTTGCCGGCCTTCGAGCGATACGCCAGTTCGCCGATGATAAACAACATGAACAGGATGAAGGCGCCGAGCCCGAAGCTCACTCCGAACGCGGCGACCTGTGCTTCGGTATAACCGAACAGCGTACCCGGCATGTCTTTAGGTTCTTCAGCCCTTGCGTGACTTGCTGCTCGACTTGCTGCTTGACTTGCTGGCCGTTTTGGCCCGCCCGCCGGCGCTGCGCTTCAAGCGCGCATTTTCGGCAATGCGCATGCGCAGGGCGTTGAGCTTGATGAAGCCGCCCGCATCCTTCTGGTCATAGGCACCGGCATCGTCCTCGAAGGTGGCGATGGTCGAGTCGAACAGCGAATCGGTCTTCGAATCGCGCCCCACCACCGACACGCTACCCTTGTAGAGCTTGACGCGCACCCAGCCATTGACGCTCTGCTGGGTGTGGTCGATCAGCACCTGCAGGGCCTTGCGCTCCGGGCTCCACCAGTAGCCGTTGTAGATCAGGCTGGCATAGCGCGGCATCAGGTCATCCTTGAGATGCGCGACTTCGCGGTCGAGACAGAGCGACTCGATGCCGCGGTGCGCCTTGAGCAGGATGGTGCCGCCCGGCGTCTCGTAGCAGCCGCGCGACTTCATGCCGACATAGCGGTTCTCGACGAGATCGAGACGGCCGATGCCATGCTTGCCGCCCAGCTTGTTGAGCTCCGCCAGCAACTCGTGCGCCTTCATTTTCTTGCCGTTGATCGCCACCAGATCACCATGGGCGAATTCAAGATCGAGATACTCGGGCTTGGCCGGCGCTTTTTCCGGGGCGACTGTCCAGCGCCACATGGATTCTTCGGCTTCGGCAGCCGGATCTTCGAGGTGCCGGCCCTCGAAGGAAATATGCAGCAGGTTGGCATCCATCGAATAGGGCGAACCACCCTTCTTGTGCTTCATCTCGATGGGAATGCCGTTTTTCTCGGCATAGGCCAGCAGCTTTTCACGCGAGAGCAGATCCCATTCGCGCCACGGCGCGATGACCTTCACGTTGGGCATCAAAGCATAGGCACCCAGCTCAAAGCGCACCTGATCATTGCCCTTGCCGGTGGCGCCATGCGAAATGGTGTCGGCACCGGTCTTCCTGGCGATTTCGACCAGACGCTTGGCGATCAGCGGCCGCGCGATCGAGGTGCCAAGCAGGTATTCGCCTTCATAGATCGTATTGCAGCGGAACATCGGAAAGACGAAGTCGCGCACAAACTCCTCGCGCAGATCGTCGATGAAGATGTTCTTCTGCTTGATACCGAGCTTGACCGCCTTGGCACGCGCCGGCTCCAGTTCCTCGCCCTGGCCAAGGTCGGCGGTGAAGGTCACCACTTCGCACTGGTAGGTGTCCTGCAACCACTTGAGGATGACGGAGGTATCGAGGCCACCGGAATAGGCCAGGACGACTTTTTTGGCTTGGTTCATTGCTGTTTCCCGAAAAAGATTATTGGGTGCGGTAACTGCGATGGCAGGCGACGCAGGCGCCGGTGATGCCCTGCAAAGCAGTCAGTGCGGTGGCCGGGTCGCCCGTCCTGGCGAGCTTGGCGAAGTCGCTGGCGGCGACATGCGAGGCACGGCCGAGGGCATGCATCTCATCCGTCATGAACATGCCCGGACGGGCGTTCGCCGGCAGCTGGCGATGCTTGCCCATCGCGCCAATGCCGAGTTCCTTTTCGGCGATGTCGGCAGCCGCGGCATACTTGCCTTCGGCCAGCGCACCGATGATCTGGTGCAGCGCCAGCTGATTGTCGAGCATCTCGGCACGCAGGGTGGCGCGTGCTTCGGGCGCCATCTCCACGAACTGGCGCGGGTCCGCGTCAGCGGCCAGAGTCGGCGCTGGCAGGACGGCGCAAAACATGGCGAACAACACCGGCAGGACAGGCAATGGCTTCATGATTGCAATCTGCCAAGCAACAGGAATTCGAGCAAGGCCTTCTGCGCGTGCAGCCGGTTTTCGGCTTCTTCCCAGACCACGCTGCGCGTCCCATCGATCACTTCGGCGGCAACTTCCTCGCCGCGATGGGCCGGCAGGCAGTGCATGAACAAGGCTTCCGGCTTGGCGACCTTCATCATGTCACCATCGACCTGCCAGTCGGCAAAGGCCTTGCAGCGGGCCTCGTTCTCGGCCTCGAAACCCATCGAGGTCCACACGTCGGTGGTCACCAGGTCGGCGTCGCGCGCGGCATCCATCGGATCGGCAAACTCCTCGAAGTGGTCGGTGCCATACAGGCCGGCGCGCTCGGGCTCGACTTCATAACCGGGCGGGGTCGACACATGGACGTTGAAGTCGAGCACTTCGGCGGCTTGCAGCCAGGTGTTGCACATGTTGTTCGAGTCGCCGATCCAGGCCACCGTCTTGCCCTGGATCGAGCCATGGTGCTCGACGTAAGTATAGATGTCGGCAAGGATCTGGCAGGGGTGGTACTCGTTGGTCAGGCCGTTGATCACTGGCACCCGCGAATGGGCGGCAAAACGCTCGATGATGTCCTGCTCATAGGTGCGGATCATGACGATGTCGCTCATGCGCGAAATCACCTCGGCCGCATCTTCGACCGGCTCGCCGCGGCCAAGCTGTGAGTCGCGCGTATTGAGATAGATCGCCGTACCGCCGAGCTGATGCATGCCGGCCTCGAAGGACAGCCGGGTGCGCGTGCTGGCTTTCTCGAAGATCATCACCAGGGTGCGATCGGTGAGCGGCCAATATTTCTGGTAGGCCTTGAATTGCTGCTTGATCTGGCGCGTGCGCTCGAACAGGTACTCAAATTCGGCGCGGCTGAAATCCTTGAATTGCAGGAAATGTCTTGGGGTTGTCATAGGCAAATCTCAGCCAGCTAGAAAGACTTTCAGCACCACAGCCAGTTTATCGACAAGCTCGTCGGCCTCGGCATCGGTCATCACCAGCGGCGGCAGCAAGCGCACCACCTTGTCGGCCGTGACATTGATCAATATGCCAGCTTCCAGTCCGGCCGCTACCAGTGCGGCACAGGGACGATCCAGTTCGATACCGAGCATCAGGCCGCTACCGCGGATCTCGACAACCGCCGGCAGATCGACCAGCCGCTCGCGCAGCCGCGCGAGCATGTGATCACCGAGGGCGCTTGCCCGGTCCAGCAACTGGTCATCCTCCAGCACGGCCAGGGTTGTCAGCGCAGCGGTGCAAGCCAGTTGATTGCCGCCAAAGGTTGAGCCATGATTGCCCGGCTTGAAGACATTCGCCGCCGGCCCCGCTGCCAGGCAGGCGCCGATCGGAACACCCGACCCCAGGCCCTTGGCCAGGGTCATCACGTCGGGCTTGATGCCGGCGTGTTGATGGGCAAACCACTTGCCGGTACGACCGATACCGCATTGCACTTCATCGACCATCAACAGCCAACCGCGCTCGGTGCAAATGCGCCGCAAACCGCGCAAGAAATCATCGTCGGCAATGCGGATGCCGCCCTCGCCCTGTACCGGTTCGAACAGGACAGCGACAACATTGGAATTTTTTGCCGCGACCTGTTCGATCGCCGCCAGATCGGCAAACGGCACGCGCACAAAGCCGGGCACCAGTGGCTCGAAACCGGCCTGCACCTTGCGGTTGCCGGTTGCCGACAGGGTCGCCAGGGTGCGGCCGTGGAAGGCCTGCTCCATCACGACAATGGCGGGATGGTCGATGTTTTTCTGGTGACCGAACAGGCGCGCCAACTTGATCGCCGCCTCGTTGGCCTCGCAACCGGAATTGCAGAAGAACGCTTCATCCATGCCGGACAATGCCGCGAGGCGGTCGGCCAGCACTTCCTGCTCCTTGATGCGATACACATTGGAAACATGGATCAGTTTGGTGACTTGCTGGGTCAGGGCGGCAACCAGGCGCGGGTGGTTGTGCCCGAGCGTATTCACGGCAATGCCGGCCAGCCCGTCAAGGTAGCGGCGGCCCTGCTCGTCAAACAGTTGGCAACCGGTGCCATGGGTAAACGCCACGGCCTGCCGGGCATAGTTGTTCATCAGGTGCGACATGCTTCACTCCGCGAAAATAACGTCCGCAACATACGGTGATTCATGATCTGAAAAAAAGACGGCGGCCTCAAAGTGGCCGCCGTACTTTCTGCGGGAAGTCATAATAAGTGAAAAATCAAGGCCTGTACACACTCTGCGCGGCACTCTGTGCGGCGCGCCACCGGCCTGCAGAACCACCACTTGCCATTCCATATTACAATTATGACCTTAGTATTGTATTTGCATATAATCCGGATTAGCCGATGCATGAAATGTCGCTCGTCGAGGGCGTTCGCCAGTTGATCGAGGAGGCCGCGTTGCGCGATGGGTTCACCCGGGTGCGCAGCGTGCGGGTGGAGATCGGCCAACTTTCCGGGGTGGAGCGGTCGGCCTTCGAGTTCTGTTTCGATCTGGCGATGCAGGACAGTCTGGCAGAAGGCGCGCGACTCGACATCATCGCCACGCCGGGCTGCGGGCGCTGCCCGCAATGCGGACAGGCCAGCGCACTGGCGACCGTATATGACCCCTGCGAACTCTGCGGCGCCTATCCTGTCGAAGTCACTGGTGGTAGCGCGATGCGTGTCATCGACCTTGAAGTGGAGTAATTCTTATGTGTACGACCTGCGGTTGCGGTGAAGGCGAGACCAGGCTGGCGGGCCAGCCGCTACATGACCATGACAATGACCATGGACACATCCATACCCACGCGGATGGCACAACGCACAGCCATGCCCCCAGCCATGCCTACACCCCCGGCACGGGCCGCCGCGTCAAGCTCGAACAGGACATTCTGGCCAAAAACAACAGCTATGCCGCCCAAAACCGCGCCTGGCTGGCCGCGCGCGGCATATTCGCGCTGAATCTGGTTTCCAGTCCCGGCTCCGGCAAAACCACGCTGCTGGTGAAGACCATCGAGGCCCTCCATGCCGCGGGCCGAGAACTCGCCGTCGCGGTGATCGAAGGGGACCAGCAAACCAGCAATGATGCCGAGCGCATCCATGCCGCGGGGGCTCCGGCAGTCCAGATCAACACCGGCAAGGGTTGCCATCTTGACGCCCACATGGTCGGCCACGCCCTGGGGAAATTGCCGCTCGATGGAAACAGCGTGCTGATGATCGAAAACGTCGGCAATCTGGTGTGCCCCGCCGCTTTCGACCTTGGCGAAGCCGGCAAGGTGGTGATCCTCTCGGTGACCGAGGGCGAGGACAAGCCGCTCAAGTATCCGGACATGTTCCGTGCCGCGCGGCTGATGCTGCTCAACAAGTGCGATCTGCTGCCATACCTGCAATTCGACACCGAACAGGCCATCGCCAACGCGCGACGGGTCAATCCCCACATCGAAGTACTGCAGGTATCTGCCACCAGCGGTGCTGGCATGGCGGACTGGCTGGCCTGGATCAGGCAGGGTGTCCTGGCAGCACAAGTGCGTGCCTGAAGCGGCACACATTCGCGTCACCGGGGTCGTCCAGGGCGTCGGCTTTCGGCCCTTCGTCTGGCGTTTGGCAAAAGAACTCGACATCGTCGGCTGGGTGCGCAATGACGCACAGGGCGTTGAACTGCACATCGAGGGCAAACCTGAGGTGCTGGCAGAACTGGTCCGCCGTCTGAAGTGCGATGCGCCCCCGCTGGCACGCGTCGATGCGGTCATCGCACAAACGGCACAAGCGACGGGTTGCCGTGACTTCACCATCACCCCGAGTGGCGGTGGCCGGCTGGCGACGGCCATCGGTCACGATACCGCGCCCTGCGCAGCCTGCCTTGCCGAACTGTTCGATCCGCAAAGTCGGCGCTGGCGCCACGGCTTCATCACCTGCACGCACTGCGGCCCCCGTTTCACGGTGACGTACCGCCTGCCTTATGACCGCGCCCAGACCAGTCTTGCGCCATTTCCCTTGTGTCCGGACTGTCAGCGCGAATACAACGACCCCGCCGATCGGCGCTTTCATGCCGAAACCACCTGCTGCCCCGCGTGCGGCCCACGCCTGGCTTTGCTCGACGCAAGCGGTGCTGCCCTGTCGGGCGACCCGGTTGGCGCAGCGCTTGCGCTGCTGCAGGCAGGCAGAATTGTCGCCATCAAGGGGCTGGGCGGCTTTCATCTGGCCTGCGATGCGCAAGATGCCGGCGCGGTCGCCCGCTTGCGGGTCCGCAAGCAACGTGAAGAAAAACCCTTTGCCGTGATGGTGGCCAACGCACACGCCGTCCCGCCAGCACCGACTTTTGCAACATTGAATAATGCGGACAGACACTGGCTGGAAAGCGCGGAACGCCCGATTGTGCTGTTGCCGAAGCTGCCCGACACCGATGCACAGTTACCCGGCATTGCGCCCGGTCTTGCCGAATTGGGGCTGCTGCTGCCGGTCACGCCCATTCAATACCTGCTCTTTCACGAAGCTGCCGGTCGCCCGGCGGGCACGGCATGGCTGAACCAGCCCCCGTCGCTTGCGCTGGTGATGACCAGCGCCAATCCGCATGGCGAACCGCTGGTGATCGGCAACGACGAGGCCCTGACCCGTCTCGCAGGTATTGCCGATGCCTACCTGCTGCACGACCGCGACATCGCCGTGCGTTGCGACGACAGCGTGCGCCGCGGCAGCGGCCTGGTGCGCCGGGCGCGTGGCTATACGCCATGCGCCATCAAGTTGCCCAAAGCCGGGCCGGCCGTATTGGCGGTCGGCGGCTGGTTCAAGAACACGATTTGCCTCACGCGCGACGACGCGGCCTTTGTGTCGCAGCATGTCGGCGATCTCGACAACGCGGCCACCTGCGGCTTTTTCGAGGACACCATCGCCCACCAGTTGCGCACTCTGGCAATCGAACCGACGGCAGTGGCGCATGACCTGCATCCGGATTTTCATTCAACCCGTTTTGCCGCACGCTATGCAGCCGAACATGGCATCCCGGCCATCGGCGTACAGCATCACCACGCGCACATCGCCGCGGTGTGCGCCGAGCATGGCATCGACACTCCCGTGCTCGGGCTGGCGCTCGACGGTGTCGGCCTGGGCAGCGATGGCATGGCCTGGGGTGGTGAATTGCTGCGCGTCGACGGGATGCACTGCGAGCGGCTCGGACATTTCATGCCATTGAGCCTGCCTGGCGGCGACGTGGCGGCGCGCGAACCCTGGCGCATGGCGGCCGCAGCCCTGCATTTGCTCGGGCAGGGTGAAACAATTACTGCGCGCTTTGCCGACGAGCCGGCTGCCGCCACGGTGACGCAGATGTTGCAACGAACCATCAACAGTCCAACCACATCTAGTGCCGGTCGCTATTTCGACGCAGCGGCCGGCCTGCTGGACCTGCGGCGGCGCAGCGCCTTCGAGGGACAAGCCGCAATGCTGCTGGAAGGTCTGGCGACGCGACATGGGCTAACGCCCCCACTGGCGAATGGTTGGCGGATGGCCGCGGACGGTACGCTTGATCTGCGCCCATTGCTGCAAGAACTGGCCACTGCGCCGCCGAAAGCGTTAGGATTGATGGCGGCACGCTTCCACGCAACGCTTGCCGCAGCACTGCTTGACTGGGTTGAACAGGCCGGATTGCGCACCGGTCTGCAGACGGTGGTCGGCGCTGGCGGCTGTTTTCTGAATCGCTTGTTGTCCACGGCCCTGCGCGAAGACCTGCCGACCCGCGGATTACGCTTTATCGAGGCGCGCGCCCTGCCCCCCAACGACGGCGGTTTGTCGCTGGGACAAGCATGGGTCGCCTTGCACCAACTGGAGAATAATTAATGGCCCCCCACGCTCACAAACTTGACTCGCTGCCCCCCATGAAATCACCCGAAGCGGTGACCGGGTGGCATATGCCCCCTTGGGGCGGCCCAACGGAGGCATAACATGTGCCTGGCCATTCCCGCCCGGGTCGTTGAACTGCCCTGCGCCGACACCGCCATTGTCGATCTGAGTGGCGTGCGCAAGGAAATCTCGCTGGCGCTGGTCGACGACGTTAGCGTGGGTGACTACGTCATTGTCCATGTCGGATTCGCCCTCAACAAGCTGGATACCGACGAGGCAGCAAAAACGCTCGCGCTGTTTGCCGAAATGAGTGCCGAGATGGGTGGCGCATCAGGTACAGCGACAGACACGCCAGCGGACCTGGCAAGTCGCTAGCTGACAGCGTTACCCCTGCTCAAACCACGCGAGGCGGTCTTTCAACCTGACGACTTCGCCAACGATGATCAAGGTTGGTGCTTTTAGCTGCGCCGCTTCCGCAAGCGCAGGCAGCGTAGCCAGCGTTCCCGTGACGGTGCGTTGCTCGGGGGTCGTGCCCTGCTGCACGATGGCGGCTGGCCACTCCGGAGGCAGGCCGTGGGCAACAAGCTGAGCGCACAGATGAGCCAGACCATGCAGACCCATGTAGATAATGACGGTCTGGCGGCGGCGCGCCAGCCCCGGCCAGTCGAGGTTCATGCTGCCGTCTTTGAGGTGGCCGGTGACGAAAACGCAGGCCTGCGCGTAATTGCGATGGGTGAGCGGAATACCGGCATAAGCAGCCACCCCGGCAGCCGCGGTGATGCCGGGAACCACCTCGAAGGGAATGCCGTTTTCCTTGAGGGTTTCGACTTCTTCGCCACCGCGACCAAAAGTGTATGGATCGCCGCCTTTCAGGCGTACCACCCGCTTGTTTTGCCTGGCGAGCTTGACCAGTAGCAGATTGAGGTCATCCTGCGGCACGGCGTGGTTGCCGCGCTCCTTGCCGGCATACATCCGTTCTGCCGCCGGATTCACCAGATCGAGAATCGGCTGCGAAACGAGATTGTCATACACCAGCACATCCGCCTCGGCGATAATGCGCAGCGCACGCAAGGTCAGCAGTTCGGGGTCGCCAGGACCTGCGCCGACCAGATAGACCGTTCCGGGAACGGCCGACCCGCGGCTGGGGAAATCGGGGAGCAAAGTCGTCATCTCAACCACAGCCTCCACCGCCGCTGCCGTTACCCCCGGAAGTGCTGCCGCAGGAGCCGCAGCCACTGCTACGGCTGGCACAGCCACCGACGGCCGGTGGTGCCTCATTCGGGTTAACAAAAATAAACTTGAACTCGCCCGGCTGGAATTCGACGAAATCGAGCGTCGTGCCCTTCAGCAACTCCTGGCTACGCGGGGAAATAAGCAGCGTAACGCCGGCGACTTGATGCACGACGTCGCTTTCGCGTTCCTCGTCAAAGCCCATGCCATAGACGATTTCACCGTCCTCGACTTTTGCGGCCAGCCGCAGAGACGGCAACTCCTGTGGGTCATCCAGTTCGGAGGAGGCATGAATAATCTGTTCGGCGGCGCTGGGGGTGAGATTGATCATGGTGCAATCTTTCAAGGGTGAGGTTGGGCCCGGCAGGACCGGGCAAATTGAACAAAACGCGACGTCCAGTCGCATCCGGCGGTGGCGCGCAGATGTGCATAGGAGGCCAGAAGATTGTGCAGCACGATCCCGTCATACTGGCCATCAACACCATGACCGCGGCGCACGGCATAGGCGAAACGAGTATTTTCTGGCAGGCCGAGAATTTCTGAGTAGTGGAATTCGTGTGCATGAATATGCGGGCGGTCCGTGGAATTCCAAGGATGGGCGCTCAGTGGTTCCAGGATCACGTAACCGCGGCCAACCGGCTTTTTGTGCATCGTCACCGCGCCATCAATAATGCCGACCATGGGCCGGGTCTTGCCGTGCCAAGTGATGCTGTTGGACAGATACATCAGACCGCCGCATTCGGCATAGGTCGGCAAGCCACGCTCTATGGCAACGCGAATGTCAGTCCGCAGGGCGGTGTTGGCCGCAAGCTCGTCAAGAAACGACTCAGGAAATCCACCACCAATAAACAAGGCGTCGCAGGCAGGCAGGCGATTATCCTTGAGGGTGTCGAAAGGGATCAGCTCTGCCCCGGCGGCTACGAGTGCATCGAGATCATCTGTGTAATAAAACCCGAAGGCAGCGTCCTGGGCGATGGCGATACGCAGCGGCGGTTCGCCGGTGGGGACCACCAATGGCGGCGCGGGCAGCGGCACTGATGTAGCCGTAAGCACCAGCAGCCGCTCCAGGTCGACCTGACTGGTAACGCGCTCGGCGATTGTAGCGACCATGCGGCCAGCTTCAGCGGCCTCATTGGCCGGCATCAGGCCCAGATGACGCTCGACCAGCGCAAGTTCTGCATCTTCTTGTACGGCGCCGAGCACCGGCACATCCGTGTAATGCTCGATGATGCTGCGCAGTTTTTGTTCATGACGACGCCCGCCCACGCGGTTGAGAATGACCCCGGCGATGCGCAGGTTGCGATCGAAGTCCTGATAACCAAGGATCAGCGGGGCGACGCCGCGCGTCATGCCGCGCGTGTCTAGCACCAGAACTACCGGCAGATCGAGCAGGCGTGCCAGAGCGGCATTGCTGTCGCTGCCATCGAGCGCGAGGCCGTCGAATAGACCCATGTTGCCCTCGACCAGGCAAACATCGGCTGCATGGCCGCGCGCAAACTGGGTGCGAATTTCTTCGTGGGGCGAGAGAAAGAAATCAAGATTGCGGCAACCGCGCCGGGCCGCCAGACCCAGCCAGAGCGGATCGATATAGTCCGGCCCTTTCTTGAAAGGCTGCACAGTCAGGCCACGCCTCTGCAGGGCAGCCGTCAGCCCGATGCTAAGTGTGGTTTTGCCGGACGACTTGTGCGCGGCAGAGACGAGAAAGCGATGCATATAAAACCGAACGCTTTAGCGCTCCGCCGTCAGGGAAATTAATCGTGCAGATACCCGGCCGACTGCAGCTTGGCAACATCGTCCTGCGGCATGAAACGGAGCACGCGCACGCCCACCAGCGTCATGGTGAAAGCGATGGCGAAGCCACCCACCGACAGGAGGATTTCCGGCAGACTCGGCGTGTAGCTGTCGATCTTGCCGTCAAAGAAACTGCTGGTAACCTGCATCCCGGGGAACATGTCCATCGGATAAGCCTGCCCGCCAATGATGAAGACGAAGAGCAGGCAAAGTCCGCCGGCGACAGTCAGATAGGAGGCGGCAGTCACGGAACCCTTGTTCGCGCTAAAGCCAGGGGCATACAGCAGGAGCAGCGGAACGACCGAGCCGAGCAGGACGAAACCACCCCAGAACAACAGCGGGAAAATTCCGCCACTAACCAGAATGAAATGGGTGAACTCAATCTGCTTGGCGTAGTAGACGTTGGTTAGGTGATAAACCGCAACAAAATACATCGCCGCGCCGATGAACACACCGAGCAGATTCTTCATCCGGGCGCGCAGCTGCGGATGCAGCTCCATTTTGCTCCTTGCATACATGATTTCCTGCACGATCAGGAAAATCGCCAGGCCCCAGGCAAAGGACAGGATGATGAACATCGGCGCCAGAATTGCCGACTGATAGGCCTGCCGGGCAACGATGAAACCGAAAATCGAACCAGTGCCGGTAGTCATCACCAGCCTCCAGATAAAAGCTGCCGTGCCGACAGCCTTTGAATACTGGTTCTTGCTGCGATCCATCAGGGTCCAGACGTACAAACCGACCAGGCCGAAGAACACCGGATACAGAATCATGTTCCAGCCAAACACCGACGTCAGATTAACGTGGGTTGCCGCGATCAGCACACGATCCGCACGTCCAAGATCGAGCATGATGATGGCCAGACCGGCCGCCAGCAGAACAATTGCCAGCAGACCTGAGAGGGGGGCGCGCGGCTTGTAGGCCTTCTTGCCAAACACCGAGCCAATCGAGGCGACGTTGAGTACTCCCGAAGCGGCGACAATCAGGAAGATGCCGAAGACATGCGGCAGACCCCAGAAAATCTGATTGTTCATGCCGCTCACCTGGTGGCCCATGATTTCCATGTACAACGCCGCTGCAACGCCGATGGCACTGATCAGGCCGCCTACCGCCAACGCGAAATAAAATGCGCCGTCAACTGTTTTTGTCTGTTGCTGGATCATCATGGCCGTCAGATTCCTTGGTAGCGCACGCCGACATTGAGCTTGAGATCGGCGCGCACCTGGGTGGTCTTAACCTCGGCGATCCGTTGCGCGATTGCGCTGTTCGGATCATTGAGATCTCCAAAGAGCATCGCGTTATGCTCGGCGTTGGCACAGGCCTCGACACAAGCCGGGATCTGGCCCTTATCCACTCGGTGCACACAGAAGGTGCAGGACTCAACGCAACCCTGACCACGCGGCACCTCCGGATTTTGCTCGGTGAGCGTCATGTGCACGAACGAGCGTGCCTTGTAAGGGCAAGCCAGCATGCAGTAACGGCAGCCGATGCAGGTATGGCGATCAACCAGGACAATACCGTCGGCACGCTTCATCGAGGCGTGCGTCGGGCAGACATCGACGCAGGGCGGATGCTCGCAGTGCTGGCACATCATCGGCAGCGAATGGGTAATGCCGCTCTTGGAATCCTTGAGGTCGATCTTGCGAATCCACTGCGAACCTTGCCGCGGATCCTTGAGTACCTCATTGATGCCATTTTCGCTATTGCAAGCATTGACGCAGGCATTGCAATCGCTGGCGCACTTGGTCGTATCGATCAGCATGCCCCAGCGGACCTTGCTGGAAGCGCCTTTGCCCGGCGCGCTGGCTTGCGATACCTCGATCAGGTGCAAACCCGGTGCAATTGCCGCAACCCCCAGGCCGGCGGCGCCGACTGCAGCTGCGCCGAGAAAGCCACGGCGTGATTTATCGTTTGGTTCAGTCATGGTTTGGCTCCAACAGCGCCTGCGGCTCCAGTAGCACCTGCGTTACCCGCAGCCTTGAAGTTGGCCTTGGGTTGGTGGCATTGCCAGCAGTCAACCTTGACGGCGGCAAAGGCGTGGCAGCTTTCGCAGAAGCCATCCTTGCCAAGCACGGAGCCGGTCGACTTGCTGGCGTGACAGTCAACACACCCGATGAGACTCGCCTTTTCGCCACGAATACCCTGACGCAGGGAACGGTCGCGTTGATGGCCGAGCATGTTCATGTGGTTTATGCGCATTTCCTCGGTTGCGGCAATACACTGACCGGAACCTTCAACCTTCACCATTGGTTTAGGTACGCCAGCGGCATGAATCGCAAATGACGCGACCGCTCCCATTATCAGAAAAGCCATCAACGCAAGCAGTCGCACCATCAGTCTCCTGTCCCCTCGATTCACTAGATTCACTCGCGCCCCAGAAACCTTGTCACTCGCCCAGACCCATCTGGATGTAGCCGGTCGGGCAAACATCGCGGCAAATATGGCAACCGATACATTTATCGTAGTCGGTTGTCACATAACGCCCCGTGGTTGCCTCGGTTTTCTTGACGCGGCTGACGGCAGTCTGCGGGCAATACACCACACAGTTATCGCACTCAAAGCACAGGCCACAACTCATGCAGCGCTTGGCTTCGGCGACAACCTGCTTGTCGTCGAGCGGATCAAGTCGCTCAATGAAGTTGCCCAGCGCCGTTTCCTTGTTGAGGTGCGTGATGTGGCGCATGTTGCGTGGGGTGTATTGGAAGTGCCCGAGGAACAGTTCCTTATGGGTAATCACATAACGGTCCGAGCGGTTGTCGTAGTTATGCACAGCACCCTTGGAGTCACTCGTACCGCGCAACGGCTCCTTGATTTCCTCGACGGCAATGCCTTTCTCGACATACTTGCGCATCAGGTCGAACACATGCACGTCAATCTTCGGACGACGGACTGATTCGGCACCACTCATCAGGAACTGGTCTATGCCGTCAGCCGCAATGGCGCCATGTCCGATGGCGGTAGTCAGCAGATGCGGGCGCAGTACGTCACCACCGGCATATACGCCAGGCTTGCCCTGCACCTGATAGCTACGGTCGGTATTGACGCCACCTTTGCCGTTGCTGAATACTTCAAGACCGGTGAGGTCAAGCGTCTGACCGATGGCTGAAACGATCAAATCGGCGGGCAGGTCCTTTTCCGTACCTTCGAGCTTCTTGATCTCGAGATTGGCACCAACCATTTTGGCTTCGCATTGGCAAACGCGCAGTGCCGTGGCACGTCCATCGGCACTTTTAACCACGGCAACCGGCATCCAGCCACCCATGATATCGATGCCTTCAGACTGGGCGTGTTCGAGTTCGCCCTTGCTGGCCAGCATCTTGTCGATTGGGAAAACCGAGGTCAGGACCACATCGGCACCCTTGCGCATTGAGATATCGGCAACGTCCTGTGCCAATTGGCCGGCGATGGCTGCTTCGAAATCAGTCGGTTTGGCGTTTTCGATATGGCCAAGGCGACGCGCGACAGTCGCCACGTCCATCGACGTATCGCCACCGCCGACAACAACGACATTGCGCCCCACAGCTTGCAGGCGACCATCGTTGTAGGCCTTGAGGAATGCCGTGGCGGTAACGACGTTGGGAGTATTCTCCGCACCTGCGGCAGGCAGGGCACGGCCACCTTGAGCACCCAAGCCAAGGAATACCGCATCGAAGTCCTTGTTAACCTGTTCCATGCTGATGTCGACGCCAACCTTGGTCTTCAGCTTGACCTCGACACCCAAATTAATGATGCGCTGGATCTCTGCATCGAGAACATTGCGCGGAGTACGATAGCCGGGAATGCCGTATCGCATCATGCCACCCAGATATTCATGGTCGTCAAAGATCGTGACGCTGTGTCCCTTGAGGGCCAGTTGATAGGCTACCGACAGACCGGCGGGACCACCACCAAGTACCGCAACCTTCTTGCCAGTAAGCTTGGTAGGTTTGATGAATTGCAGGTTATTCTTGATTGCATACTCGCCGAGGAAATGCTCAACGGAGTTGATGCCGACGTGATCTTCAACCATGTTGCGGTTACAACCGGTTTCGCAGGGTGCCGGGCATACCCGTCCCATGACGGCGGGCAGCGGGTTGGCTTCGGTAAGGCGACGCCAGGCATACTCTTCCATCGGCATGACAGGCTTGCCATCGGCGCCAAGCGGAGGTTTCTCGACGCCACGCACGATATTCAGATAGCCGCGGATATCCTCGCCAGACGGACAGGAGCCCTGGCAAGGGGGCGTGGACTGCACGTATGTAGGACATTTGTAAGACCAGCTGGCCTGAAAGATTTTATCTTGCATGCGCTTGTATTCAAGCGTATCGCCCTCCTTGTATTTGCGGAAGGTCAATTTTTCGGTCTGAATTTCAGTGGTCGCTGACATTGTCGTCTCCGTAGTAATCGTTGTTTATTTGTGTGTGCGCGGGTTACTGCTCATCGCCAAGGCGAATGGCCGTACTGACCAACTGGTGAATACCGCCCACCAGGCGCATATCAAAGCCGTAATAGGGAAGCACCTTGCTGAATTGCGCTTTGCAAATGGCGCAGATCGTCGCCATAAAATTCACGCCTTGACCGTCGGCAACCTGCTTCAAGGCCTCCATGCGGGGAAAGGCGCCTTTGACGCGTAGTTCAATCAAGTCATCGGTGAGCACACCACCGCCACCGCCGCAACAAAAGGTACTCTCGCAAATTGTGTCCGGTGCCATCTCGACGTAGTTATTTGCCACCGCCTTGATGACGTTGCGCGGAATCTCGAACTGGCCGCCAGGGAAATTGCCCATCCGCGAGGCGCGCGCTACGTTGCACGAGTCGTGGAAGGTAATGATACGGTGATCGTTTTTTTCCTTGTCGAACTTCAGGCGCCCCTGCTGGATCAGGTCCCAAGTAAATTCGCAGATATGCGAAGGCTGCATATGACGCGGGTCGAGCTGATTCTGCAGTTCGATGGCGAACGGATCCTTGGCGCCAGCGCCCAGGCCGGCAAGCGTATTCCAGAAAGCGTAGGCCACGCGCCAGGCATGGCCGCACTCGCCAACGACGATACGCTTGACGCCGAGTTCCAGGGCAGCTTTTCGAACGCGCAGGGCAACCTCGCGCATATGCTCGTAACTTCCGTTGAAGAGGCCAAAGTTACCTGCTTCAGAAGCGTAGGAAGACAGCGTCCAGGAAATCCCGGCGGCGTGAAATACCTTGCCGTAGCCAATCAGACTCTCGATGTGCGGCTCGGCGAAGAAATCCGCGGAAGGCGTGACCAGCAGGACTTCAGCACCCTTGACGTTGAGTGGATACTTGACATCGACACCCGTATCATCCTTGACATCCTCTTCCAGGCCTTCCAGGGTATTTTCAAGCGCCGGACCGGGCAGGCCGAGGTTGTTACCGATCTTGTTGAGCTTGAGAATGATTTCGTTGGAATATTTCTGCCCATAGCCGACCGAATCCATGATGTGGCGGGCAGCCATGGTGACTTCGGCGGTGTCAATGCCATACGGGCAAAACACGGAGCAACGACGGCATTCCGAGCATTGCCAGAAATAGGAGAACCACTCGTCAAGGACTTCCTTGGTCAGATCGCGGGCGCCAACGAGGCTCGGAAACAGCTTTCCAGGCAAGGTGAAATAGCGCCGATAAACGCTTCTCATCAGGTCCTGGCGCGCCACTGGCATGTTCTTGGGGTCGCCCGTGCTGATGAAATAATGGCACTTGTCGGTACAAGCGCCACAATGCACGCAGGAGTCCATGAAGACCTTCAGCGAGCGGTATTTGCCCAGCAACTCGCCAAATTTCTCGATGGCCTTTTCTTCCCAGTTATCGACAAGCTGACCGGGGAAACCCATTTCCTGCTGGATCTTCTCGTTGGCGACATATGGCTTGGAGTGAGCCATCGCGCCCGGAACGAGAGCCGGGATCGTCGGAAATTCGCGGTACTCTGGAATCTTGAATGCTTGATCAGCCATGTCAGTTCTTCTCGATCTGGGCGGCCCACGGTGCCAGATGGCGTACTTCCCGTGGATTGTCTGCCTGGTTGCGGGTCGGGCTGAAAAATACGCCTGGTGCATGCAGCAACTTACTGAAGGGGAATATGATCATCAGCAGGGCAACTAGCAGCAAATGGACATACAGACCGATATGCGACGGCAATGGCTGAATGTCGAACATCATGAGTCCCAAGAAGAAGACTTTGACGGCAGTGATGTCGGTATGCATGAAGAACTTGATGCCCAGACCGGACAACGCAATCAGGAGCAGCAGGACCAGCATCAGGTGATCGGAAGGTGTGGAAATGTAGCGGATGCGCTCAACCAGGATGCGGCGCGCCCAAAGCCCGGCAAGCCCGGCCGCCATGGCAAAGCCGGCGTAGAGACCAAAAGGCTGAAGTATGGCTACCCAGTTCCAGACCGGCTCGGTAAAGTAACGCAAATGACGAATCAGCACCAGCAGGAGGGCCATGTGAAACAGCCAGCCGAACAGCCAAATCCACAAATTAGCCTTGAAGAGGCTTTCAAAGAAGACCACTTCCCGAGCCATCCGAAGCGCTACGCCACCCTTGGTGGTCGGCGCGGGTGTCGTCGGAATCGACAGGGGCGCTGGCGTGCGTGCGAAGTCGTAGATCTTGTAGGCTACACCTGCGACGAAAATCACGAAGGCGAGGTAAAACAGGATCGCGAGGAACATTGTCATTGGTAGTGCACCACGGCGAATATAGCGATCAAACCCGTGACTTAACCCGGCGCAGAAACCAGCCAACTAATTGAAGCTGCGATTCTGACGCCGTGTCACGTCATTAATTCCACAGCGGAACTGCTCACTAAGCTGTTCCGCTGGTCACCGTCTGCTTAAACGCAGCCGGTGGGCTTGGGCAGGCCGGCAATCTTGCACGCCTGCTTGGCCGGGCCGTAGGGGAACAGTTCGTAGAGATACTGGCTGTTGCCCTTGTCAGCGCCGAGTTTCTTGCCGATGGCCTTGGTCAGAACGCGCACGGCGGGCGCAATCTGGAACTCGGTGTAGTAGTCACGCAGGAAGTTGATGACTTCCCAGTGCGCATCGGTAAGGTTGATGCTTTCCTGTTGAGCCAGGAACTTGCCAACTTCTTCATTCCAGTCACCAAGTGCAATCAGGTAGCCTTCTTCGTCGGTTTCGTAGGTCTTGCCATTAACTTCTAGTGCCATTTCTTTCTCCTTGAGTAATCTCTGAATCTGTTAAAGCCACGATTGATTGGTCTTGTTTTCGGCCACAAGATCGACAAAACCAGCATAGTCGACCTGTATGACACCATCCGTGACGCGATCGGCAATGCCGCGCGCTTCGATGTCAGGCGTCAGGGCATAAATCTTGAACTTGCCCAGGGCGGCCTTGACTTTAGGCTCTGCTGCACCGCCCTTGGCGACAGCATACACGCCATCCTCGATCAGGAGAATCGCGCCTGTGCCAGTTTTGAGAACCGAGTCGAGGGCCGGGCGATCGTATGGCGACTTGTTGATGATATGCAACATATATTTTTCCTCAGAACGCCAGGACGATGTCCTGCTCTTCCATGCGCTTGCCAATTTCGGCGCGGGAGAGCACTTCAACAGGAATGGTTAGGTCATCCGCGGTAAGTCCGCGCTCTGTCAGTGACTCCTGATCGACGTAAATCTTGGTGACGTCGTAGTCCTCAAGAGCGCGAAAAGTCTTTTCGAACGCCTTGATTTCAATGCCTTTGGTTTGATGGCCCTTCTTGATCTGATAGACACCATCATCCAGGAAAGCCATCGATACGTCCTGCTCAAAAGCAGCGGCGATCAGGACAACCTCAAGCGCTTCCCAGCCGTAAATCGTGCCGTAAGGCGCCTTGCGGTTGACGATCATGAATTGTTTTGTAGTCATGCTGTCGTCTCCCTTAATCGCCGAACACAACGAGACGGTCAGCCTGAATGCCCGCTTCGATCAACTGGCCGAGACCAGAGATACGAAACGGTTCAGCCAGATTGGTGGCATCCTTGCCATTACGCTGCATTTCACCGTCATCGACGATGCCGCGACGCTGGGCCGCTGCCACGCAGACCACCATGTCAAGATTGTTTGCCTTGGCCAGCTCGGTCCAACGCTTGACGATATTGCGATCATCTTGCGGCGGGGTCGTCAGGCGCGTGGCGTTATACACGCCATCATGGTAGAAAAACACCCGAAAGATTTCGTGACCTTTGGCCAACACCGCCTGCGCGAACAGGAAGGCGGTGTCGGTGGCCTGATGGGTATAAGGCCCTTCGCTTACTAAAATTGCAAACTTCATCGCTGTGCCATCCTCAGAAACGGATGTGCGCCGAAGCGTTGAGGTTTGCACGCCCACCACGCCAATCGTCGATCATGTACTTGGTGAAGGGCAAGCCGGTTTTCTCGAAGAAACGCGGCCAGCCGATACGATCGATCCAGTCAGCCATGCGCTCCCACGGACGGGCATCCGCCTTGTAAGTCATGAGGATGTTCTTGACGATCGCATTCACTTCCGGCCAACGCGGAGCGTTGTTCGGCAGGCCGGCGATAACCAGCTTGTGGAAGGTCGGCTTGGAACGGGCGTTGGAGTTCTTGCCACCGACCCAGATCGCCAGCTTGGAATGCTCAGGATCGTTGATCTGCATGGGCGGACAAGGCGGATAACAGGCGCCGCAGCAGATGCACTTCTTCTCGTCTACTTCAAGCGAAGGCCGGCCATTGACCAGCGCCGGGCGGATCGCCGCGACCGGGCAACGGGCAACCACGGTGGGGCGCTCGCAGACGTTGGCGACCTGCTCGTGATTGATTTTCGGCGGCTTGGTGTGCTGGATGATGACCGCGATATCGGCCTGACCACCACAGTTGATCTCGCAGCAGGACGTGGAGAGGCGAACCCGGTTGGGCATTTCCTCACTCTTGAATTCCTCGTAGAGATTATCCATCATCGACTTGACCACGCCGGAAGCATCGGTACCCGGAATGTCGCAGTGCAACCAACCCTGGGTATGGGAAACCATCGACACCGAGGGACCGGTGCCACCGACGGGGAAACCATTTTTCTCCAGTTCGGCAATCAGCGGCGCCACCTGAGCTTCGGAGGACACGGAAAATTCGATGTTGGAGCGAATGGTGAAACGAACGAACCCTTCGGCAAACTTGTCGGCGATGTCGCACAGCTTGCGGATGGTGTAGTGATCCATCTGCCGCTGGGTGCCGGCACGCACCGTCCACACCTGATCACCCGAATGGGCGACATGATGCAGGACGCCAGGCCGCGGGCGGTCGTGATACTTCCAGTTGCCATAGTTGGCGACGAACTTCGGGTGCAAGAATTTCTTGTTGTCGAGGAAACCCTCGACCGGCTTGCGCGCTTGAGCTTGAGTCATTTGTAATTGTCTCCGTCTTCGCTATTGTGATCAGGCTGCCGCTTTTTTGGCGTTCATGCGCGCCACTTCTTCGTCCCAGTCGCCAGTATTGACATAGGGATTCGAGCGCGGGCTGGATACCATGTTGGCGTCAACCTCAAGGCCGATACCCTCGAGGAAGTTGGCGAGTCCAATCCGCTCGATCATTTCACCGGTGCGCTCGTGCTCCAGGGCGTTTTCGGCGAAAAAGTCGATGACGGTCTGGGCCAGATCAACGAGCTTCTCGTGGTCTTCGTCAGTATCCAGCTTCATGAAGGGAACGACCAGGGTGCCCATCAGCGCGCCAATCTTGAGGTGGCTCTTGCCACCGATCAGGATTGCGGTACCCTTGTCCTTGCCAGCGGCCAGCGCGCCGGTCATGACGTTGATGCAGTGCATGCAGCGCACGCAGTCCTTGTTGTTGATTTCCAGGGCCTGGGTGTCGCTGACCTTGACGGCGGTGATGTGCGCGTCCTTGCTGACGGAACCGGCATCCTTGAGCTGTATGGCGCGGCTCGGGCACAGGTTGATGACGTCATTCACCAGTTCATTCACGCCATGCTTGGCGAACCAGGCGCGCGCCATCTTTTCGTCGCTGCGCATGTTGTCGCGCCAGGTACCGATGATGGCCATGTCGGAACGCTGGATGGCGTTCATGCAGTCGTTCGCGCAGCCGGAAATCTTGAACTTGAACTTGTAGGGCAGCGCCGGGCGATGGATGTCGTCGAGGAAGCGGTTGGTTACGTTGAAATTGACCTTCGCCTCGTCGAAGCATGACTGCTCGCAACGCGCCGCGCCAACGCAGGACATGACGGTGCGCACGGACGGGCCGGCACCACCCATGTCGAAGCCCATCTTGTTGAACTCGTCCCAGGCCGGTTGCACGTTCTCGCTGGTGCATCCCTGCATCATGATGTCGCCGGTCTGGCCGTGCATGGCAATCAGGCCGGAGCCGAACTTCTCCCAGATGTCGCAGAACTGACGCAGGGTGTTGGTATCGTAGTGCATGCCCGCCGGCGGCATGATGCGAATCGTGTGGAACTCGGCGGCGTCCTTGAAGGTCGCTTCGCCCTTTTCGTTTTTGATTTCGGTGAAACGGGGAATCACGCCACCGCCGTAACCGATTACGCCCACCGTACCGCCCTTCCAGTAGCCTTTGCGGGTTTTGTAAGAATGCTCGAGGTGACCGAGCACATCGACGACGTAATCCTTATCCTTGGCGAGACGCTTTAAACCCGTAACAAAACTCGGCCAGGGACCTTTTTCGAGTTCGTCAAGTAAGGGGGTTGCATGAGGCTGTTTGGCCATGTTGTCTCCTTTATTTATTTGTGGCTGTTGGGGAACTGATCGCGTGGCGTGCGCTCAGCGCCGGATTGCTGAGCATTTTCGGTTTGATCCTGTCGGAACGCCATACTTCCGGAGGGTAGATTAACCCTTTTAGAGGGGTTAAGTGAACCTACCCACAAGGGTTAGATTCCCTCACTCCCACCAGGGAATGGTCACTCCCGGCTTGCGATGCGATAGTCTATCCCCATATGTCGGTGAGTAGCATCCCCGGGGCTACTGGCGCTTGCTTGCTGGCCGCCCGAATTTTAAAACTGCCTTGCGACCCATACATACTATCGTGGACAATCAGATTACCAGCCTGGACAAGTTCCGCGTGCCCATCGGCAATCAACAAATCGAACTTCAGCAGATCGAACTCCAGGGAGGCGGCATGCCGCTGTTGCGACTGCGCATTCGCGAGGGAACCCGGTTCACCATTTTCGACATCGACCCGCTGACGGCCGGGCGCTGGGCCGATGTCATGGCCGCCTGGTCGAAGCAGCAGTTGGCCGCGCCGCAGCAATGATAATTAACTCGCCCATGACTGATGCAGCAAGCCCGGCGGAACAATTTGTCGACCTGCAATTCCCGTTGCAGGGCTATGCGGTCCCTTACGAATACATCGACGCCCTCTGGGCGGAAGTGCGCGGCGTTCTACCCTGGATGGAAACCGACGGGCTGGCGGGCCTGCACTTCCTGTCGGGACTCAGTCCCGGCGAGGGCGAATGGTATATCTCTGGTCGCACCCGCCTCGCTTTGCGTCTGGCTCGCCAGCAGGTTGATCTGGCCAGCGCAGCACTGTCGGGAGCCCGCCTGCAACTGGGCGCCAACCAGATTGAAGTGGGTGCCGCCAACGTACGCGAATTGACACATACCGCTGTTCTCTACGCCCGATTTGTCACCTTTGCCGTCACTGCTACCACGCCCCTTGCCGAAACAACGATGAGCGAGGCCGATTTTCAGACACTCTGCCAGCAACAGTTGACGGCAATGGGCCTGACGCCGCGCCTGATCTGCGGCAAGGCGCAGCGTGCGCAGACTTCCGCCGGCACCCTGCACGGTTTCAGCCTCATGCTGGCCGGACTCGGCGCCGACGCCACCCGGCAAATACAACGGCATGGGCTTGGCGACGAACGTAAGCGCGGCTGCGGAATTTTTGTTCCCCACAAATCGATGGCAGCCGTGGGAACGCTAGAATAATCGTCCGAATTCGCTTTTTTTTCAGTCTAACCCACAGTCAAAGGAGGAGCCCATGAGCTACGTCATCAATGGTGTTGAAAAGGAGGTAGATAGCTACAACTATCTGCTGGAGCCGGATTTCAGCGACGAAGCAGTGCAAGTCATCGCCGCTGCCGATAACATCCAGCTGACCGACGATCACATGAAAGTCATCAATTTCCTGCGCGAAAAATACAAGGAAGATGGCCATACCCCGAACCTGCGCAACCTGATCAAGGGTCTGCAGGACGAGGGCGATATGCCGAATGCCGACAGCGCACTTTTGTTCGAGTTGTTCCCGGATGGCGGCGCCGCCAAGCAGGGTTGCCGCGTGGCCGGCCTGCCGCAGCCCAAAGGCAAAGGTGGCTATTAATCCCGCCCGAAGAGTGCGCTACGCGCGCTCTTCCCCCCAAGCGGCCAACCAGCCCTTGGTGCGGCCCGGCGAGTTTGTTGCTGGCAAAAGTCGGCGCTGGCAGGACGGCGATAATCCGAGATGGCCATAAAAATCCGCTCCCACTTCCCCGGTGGCCAGCCCCGCTCTCCCGCGGTGCTGGCCGGCGTCGCGGCTGTTTTGTCCTGGAAGCTGGCCATCGAAGCCATCAAGCGCATGCGCCAGGCCGACTATGATATCGACGTCGGCCGACCGTATTTCGACTTCATCTGTGAATTTGTGGTGTTCCTGGCGCAGGCGGCGGATCGCGTCGCCTACCGCGAACTCACAGCAGATGATCGCGTCGCCTTCACTACCGCGCTCGCCAAAAAACTGGCCGAAATGGTCGAAGAAAACAGCGACCGGCTATTGGGCGCAGCCCCCACCGGCGAAACCGCGCGTCATTTTCTTGACCTGTTCAATCGGCGCGGCGCCGATTACGCCGAATTCGGCTACGCCGAGAACGGCCCGGACTTTGGCTTCAAGCGCTATTTTGCCGCCTGCCTGCGCGAGGGCTTGCCGGAAAAGGACAGGCTGTGGGCTGTCGACCAGGCCATGGACATCGAGGCGCCAGAAGCCCTCAAGGTACTTGAGAAGACCCTGGCCGGTTTGTTTCACCCCACCACCAAATGAAAGTCGGCGCTGGCGGAACGGCGCTAGCCGAAACGCCGACATCATGGGAACGGCGATAACCGTCGCGCCGACAAAACCGGGACGGCGCCAGGGGCGCAGAAGGAAATAACATGCCAGGCTGTTTCGACCTTGCCGATGCACCAGCCTATACGCGGTGGCGCGAACATAAATTCGACACCGCCCCCCGACGACTGACCGATATCATCGTTGAAATCAACGATCCGCGCGCCCTGAAAGCGGCCGAGCGCCAACGGATTCTCGACCTGAACGCCCGCTGCAACATGGCCATCTACGTCGGCCAGACCGGCGCGGATCCCGACAAGCAGATACCGCGCCAACTCGGTGCCCAGCTTGGCTTGTCACGCATCGACAGCCACTGGCTCACCGACGATGATGCCGTTTCCCCGATCTCGGTGAGCGGGGCTGCGGAGCGCGGTGAGCGCAAGGAATTCATTCCCTACACAGACAAGCCGATCAAGTGGCACACCGACGGCTATTACAACCCTCCCGAACGCACCATTCGCGGCCTGCTGCTGCATTGTGTGCAGAGCGCGGCAACGGGAGGGGAAAACCAGTTGCTCGACCAGGAAATTGCCTACATCCTGCTGCGCGACGAAAACCCTGACTTCATCCGCGCACTGTCTGCTGCCGATACCATGACCATCCCTCCGCGCATGAGCGAGGAAGGCGTGGCGCGCCCGGCACAACCCGGCCCGGTTTTTTCTGTCGACACTAACGGCTTCCTGCATATGCGCTATACAGCACGCACCGTCAGTATTCTCTGGCGCGCCGACCGACTGACGCAGGCGGCCATTGCCGCACTCGCGCGCATCCTGGCAAAGCCAACCGCCTGGACATTGCGCGGCCGACTGGAGCCGGGGATGGGACTGGTCTGCAATAACGTCTTGCATGACCGCAGCGGCTTCACGGAACTCCCCGACCAACACCGCTTGCTCTACCGGGCGCGTTACTACGATCGGGTAAAGACAAGCTGAGCATTCCTGCCGATATAATCGGGACGGCTTCATTCAAACCTGTCTCGCGCCAATGGCACAAATCACGCTGGAATTAGAACGCAAGCTGACCGCCGCGGTCGAGCGTATGCCCGCCTTTCCGAAAAGCGTGCAGGTGATTCTGGAAATGACGCGCGATATCAACTGCCTGCCCAGAAACCTGGTCGGAGTCATCGAGAAAGATCCGGTGATGACCATCAAGATCCTGCGCGTCATCAACTCGGCCTACTACGGCCTGCCCAACAAGATCACCTCGGTCGGGCAGTCGGTCGTCTATCTGGGCATCAACACCATCAAGAACCTGGCGCTGTCGTTTGCCGCAGTGGGCATCCTGCCCCGCTTCAACA
>JAUXOM010000054.1 GCA_030682175.1 Rhodocyclaceae bacterium | reverse complement strand
GGTTGCGGTCGAGCACGGCGTGCATGGCGCGGTGGATGTGCAGCAGCATGCCGTTGTCACGACACCAGTTGGCCAGGCCGGTGTTGGCGGTGAAGCCGCCGGTCAGGTAGTCGTGCATGATGATCGGGGCGCCGATCGACTTGGCGTATTCGGCGCGCTTGTACATCTCTTCCGGGGTCGGCGCGGTGACGTTCAGGTAGTGACCCTTGCGCTCGCCGGTTTCGCGCTGCGCCTTTTCGGTCGCTTCCTGGACAAAGTCGAAACGCTGGCGCCAGCGCATGAAAGGCTGGCTGTTGACGTTCTCGTCGTCCTTGGTGAAGTCGAGGCCGCCGCGCAGGCACTCATAGACGGCGCGGCCATAGTTCTTGGCGGACAGGCCGAGCTTGGGCTTGATGGTGCAGCCGAGCAGCGGACGACCATACTTGTTCATGATGTCGCGCTCGACCTGGATGCCGTGGGGCGGGCCACCGCAGGTCTTGACGTAGGCGATCGGGAAACGCACGTCTTCCAGACGCAGGGCGCGCAGGGCCTTGAAGCCGAAGACGTTGCCGACCAGCGAGGTCAGCACGTTGACGATCGAACCTTCTACGAACAGGTCGATCGGGTAGGCCACGAAAGCGTAGAAGCAGGTGTCGTCGCCAGGCACGTCCTCGATCCGGTAGGCGCGGCCCTTGTAATAGTCGAGGTCGGTCAGCAGGTCGGTCCACACCGTGGTCCAGGTTCCGGTGGACGACTCGGCTGCCACGGCGGCAGCGACTTCCTCGCGCGCCACGCCCGGTTGCGGGGTGACCTTGAAGCAGGCGAGAATATCCGTGTCCTTCGGGGTGTATTCCGGGGTCCAGTAGGTCTGGCGATATTCCTTGACGCCAGCGTTGTACGTCTTTGCGGCCATTCGTGTCTCCTTTGCGTTATCGGTGTCTTGCCCGAGGGGATTCGGGTTGACCACAGTATGGACAAGTGGGACACTAAACAAAACTGAATAGTATTTATCTTTATCATTTATTGGAGTGAATTGATGCACGTTAGTCTGCGGCAGGTTCAGATTTTCGAGGCCGTCGCCCGCACCCTTTCCTACACGCGCGCCGCCGAGGAACTTCACCTCACCCAGCCTGCGGTCTTTACCCAGATCAAGCAACTCGAAGGCAGCGTCGGCATGCCGCTCCTCGAACGTATCGGCAAACGCCTGCACCTCACCGACGCCGGCCGCGAAGTGCTTACCACCTGCTGCGACATGCTCGGAGGACTGGAGCGACTGGAAATGCGCCTTGCAGACATGCAGGGGCTGAAACGCGGCCGCCTGCGCGTTGCCATGGTCACGACCGCAAAGTATCTGGTGCCACGTCTGCTCGCCGAGTTCTGTGTGCGCTATCCCGGCATCGAGGCATCACTGACCGTCACCAACCGGGAAAAGCTGCTGGCGCGCATTGCAAACAACGAGGACGACCTCGCGATTCTGGGAGCCCCTCCCGAAGGAATGGACGTCGTGGCGACCCCCATCGCTGACAATCCTCTGGTGGTCATTGCCCGCAACGATCATGCGCTGGCCCGCCGCAAACAGGTTCCACTGGCCCGTATCGCGGAGGAACCCTTCATCCTGCGCGAACCCGGGTCGGGCACGCGCCTGGCCACCGAACGGCACTTCGCCGAGCATGGCCTCAAACTCAAGGTGCGCATGGAGCTTGGCAGCAACGAGGCGATCAAGCAGGCCATCGCCGGGGGCCTGGGGGTTTCCGTGCTGTCACAACATACGATTGCCCTCGATGGCACGGGGGGTTTGCTTCAGCCGCTCGACGTCGCCGGTTTTCCCTTGCAGCGCAAATGGTATGTCGCTTATCCGGCCGGCAAACACCTGTCCGCCGTCGCGGAAGCATTCCTTGCCCATTTGTTGGGACACCAAGAGGGCCGAGAGTCTGTGCCACCTGCGCATGAGTGATCGCGCCGGCATGCACGTTGAGCCCGGAGCGCAGGCAGGGATCATCGCGCAGGGCCTGCCGCCAGCCCTTGCCGGCCAGCGTGCCATCGACGGCGAAGATGAAGGCCTGGAGCGACGTGTATCGTGTATTCAAAACCCATAAAAACACTGTCCGGCGACCATAAGTAACAATCACGACTTCTTATTGCGATGATAAGATTAACGCTATAAATCAAAAGTCGGCGTTGGCAGGACGGCGTGAGCCGGACGGCTACCAATATTGGGGCGGCGCACGGCTACGGGAGTGTTGCAATGAAGCATGTCACCCTGCGACAACTCAAGGTCTTCGAGGCCTTGTCGCGGCACTTGTCGTTTTCGCGCGCGGCGGATGAGTTGCACCTGACGCAGCCGGCGGTCTCGATGCAGGTCAAGCAGATCGAAGAACAGGCCGGACTGCCGCTGACCGAAATGGTGGGCAAGAAGGTCTTTTTGACAGAGGCCGGCGAGGAGGTGGCGCGCCATGCGCGGCGCATCGCCCAGCAGTTGCGCGAAGCCGGCGAGGCGCTGGATGCCATGCGCGGCGTGCGCGGCGGTCGCTTGTCGATCGGCGCGATCAGCACCGCCAAATATTTCACGCCGCGCCTGATTATGGAATTCCGCCGCAGGAAGCCGGGTGTCGAGCTCAACCTCAGCGTCAATAACCGCGAAACCGTCGTGCGGCAATTGGCCGACAACGAGATCGACCTGGCCATCATGGGCAAGCCGCCGCAGGAATTCACTACCGTGTCGGAAGCCTTTGCCGACCACCCGCTGGTGATCGTCGCCGCTCCGGACCATCCGCTGGCCGGCCGCAAGCGGGTAACGCCGGCGCAGCTCGGCGCGGAGACCTTCCTGATCCGCGAATCCGGTTCGGGTACGCGGGCGACGATGGAGCGCTACTTCGCGGATGCCGGCATCATGCCGCTGCACGTTCTCGAAATGGTCGGCAACGAGACGATCAAGCAGGCGGTGATGGCCGGCCTGGGGTTGTCCTTCATTTCCGCCCATGCCGTGGCGCTCGAATGCGAGGTCGGCCGCATGGTGCGGCTGCCGGTCACCGGCACGCCGGTCATCCGGCGCTGGTACGTCGTGCATCGTGCCGAAAAGGCCCTCCTCCCGGTGGCGGAAACCTTCCGGGAATTTCTGCTGACAGAGGCGCCGGGGTTGATGGCGGTCGCTTAAAACCTGGAAACCCCGGTTGGCCGCTTCTCACACCGATGAACGGCCTTGGGGTTGCTGACCACCCCTCTTTTGTAGCGTCGTCACCCCGCGGGGACGACTTCGCTTGCCAATTCACAGTCACAATGGAACCCGAGCCGGGGGCGGCAGGTCTTCGTCACTTGCGGTATCGTAGCCTGCGTTTCATTCTCGTCGAATCCTTTTCGTGGAACTTCAAATACATGCGCCTCCTCGCACTCGCCACCACCTTGATGCTGACTGTATCGGCCGCCTGTTCCGGTTCGCAGCAGCCCCCAACGCCGTGCGGTCAGGCGGGGGAATGGCTGACGCCGGAGGCGGCGGCGTCCCGGCTTGCCCAGCCCGGCCCGCTGCTGGAGCGCATGGCGCGGCAGTCGGTGGTGTTGCTGGGCGAGGCGCATGACAGCGCCGAGGACCATCGCTGGCAATTGCACACACTGGCAAAGTTGCATGCATTCCAGCCGCGCCTCGCGATCGGTTTCGAAATGTTCCCGCGCCGCGTGCAGCCTGTTCTCGACCAGTGGGTGGCGGGCGCGCTGTCGGAGGACGAATTCCTCAAGCGCAGCGAATGGGAGAAAGTCTGGAGTTTCGACCCGCGCGACTACCTGCCGCTGTTCCATTTCGCGCGCATGAATCGCCTGCCGATGCTCGCGCTGAATGTCGAGCGCAGCCTGACCGAAGCGGTGGGCAAGCAGGGCTGGGATGCGGTGCCGGAAGCGCAGAAGGAAGGCGTGGTGCAGCCGGCGCCGCCGAGCCCGGCCTACGCCAAGGTCTTGCGCATGGTGTTCGACCATCATCCGGCGAAGGAGCGCGACAAGGCATCTTTCCCGCGCTTCGTCGAGGCGCAGACCCTGTGGGACGGGGCGATGGCCCAGGTCATGGCACAGCATCTGGAAAAGAATCCCGGCGCGCTGGTGGTCGGCATCATGGGTGCCGGCCATGTGCGCAACGGCCACGGTGTGGCGCATCAGTTGAAGCATCTCGGCATCGGGCAGGTCGGCATCCTGCTGACCTGGGATCGCGCCGAAGGCTGCGCAAGTCTCGGCAGTGAATTCGCCGACGCCATCTATCTCGTCGAGCAATCCAAGGACAATCCGCCGCGGCTGGGTGTGTCGACCGACCAGGTCGGTGACAGCCTGCACATCGTCGGCGTGAAGCCGGACAGCGTGGCGGAACGCGCCGGACTCAAGAGCGGCGACGTGATCGTCGAGGTCGCCGGCCGGCCGGTGAAGAACATCCAGACGCTGCGCAGCGCCGTGCAGCGCCAGGCGCCGGGCAGCTGGCTGCCGATGAAAATACGCCGCGAGAACGGCGAGCTGGAGATCGTTGCGCGTTTTCCGGCTGACCAATGAGCCTGGGGAAAGCAATTCACCACGGAGAGCACGGAGGGCACGGAGAAACGACACAAGCACATTCAATTGAGGCGTACCCAATGCGTGGCGTTCGCGTCTTCCTTAACGCAGTGCTTTTCTCTGTGCTCCCCGTGCTCTCCGTGGTGCGAAATGAGGTTTTCAGGATGAAATTTTCACTTGCCCTGTTGCTCTGGCTGCCGCTGGCCGTTTTGGCGGCACCTGCGGTTTTGGTGGCACCTGCGGCGCCGGCCCCGCCGCACCTCGATCTGGACGTGCAGCTCGATCCGGCAACCCGGCAGTTCCATGCGACCGCGACGCTGACCGCCGATCAACCGCTGACAGGCTTCCGCCTCGGCCCGGAATTCGAAGTCACGGCACTGCAAGTCAATGGTCGCGCGGTGCCGGCTGAGCGCCGGCTTTCCGGACGGGCCGGCGCCGTGTATGCCCTGCCCGCCGGCAGCCGGCGGGTCGAAATCGCCTACCGCGCGGTGCTGCAGCCCGCCCAGGCGCTGGATCACCGCCAGGTACTCGGTCAGCGCGCCGGCACCGCCGCACCCGACGGCAGCTTCCTGCCCGGCGCGGCGGGCTGGTATCCGGAGGTCGGCCAGCTTTTCAGCTACCGCCTCGTGCTCGGTTTGCCGGCGGGCCAGAAAGGCCTGGTGCCGGGCAATCTGGTGCAGGAATCCGCCACCAGCGAAGGCTACCGCGCCACCTTCGAGTTTCCCCACCCGGCCGACGGCATCGACCTCATGGCCGGGCCCTATACCGTGAGCGAGCGCTCGCTGCTGTTGCCGGACGGCCGCAAGATCCAGGTCCGCACCTGGTTCCATGGTGAGCTCGCCGCCACCGCTGGGCTGGCGCAAGGCTATCTGGATGACTCGGCGCGTTACCTCGAACGCTACAGCCAGTTGATCGGGGCGTACCCGTTCGACATTTTCAGCGTGGTGTCGAGTCCGACCCCGACCGGCTTCGGCATGCCCAGCCTCACCTATCTGGGCCGCGAGGTGATCAGGCTGCCCTTCATCCGCGCCACTTCGCTCGGCCACGAGGTGTTGCACAACTGGTGGGGCAACGGCGTCTATCCGGATTGGCAAAAGGGCAACTGGTCGGAAGGATTGACCACTTTCCTGGCTGATTACGCCTACAAGGAAGATGAGGGCGAAGAGGCTGCGCGCGAGATGCGCCTCGCCTGGCTGCGCGATTTTGCGGCGATCCCGGCCGGCGCCGATACCGCCCTCAAGGACTTTACCTCGCGCCACCATGGCATCAGCTCCATCGTCGGCTACAACAAGGCGGCGATGGTCTTTCTCATGTTGGAGGACGAAATCGGCCGCGCTGCTTTCGCGCGTGGCCTGCGTCTGCTGTGGCAACAGAAGCGCTTCCAGAGCGCCAGCTGGGCCGATCTCGAAGCGGCCTTTGCCGAGGCGTCCGGGCAATCGTTGTCGGTATTTTTCCGCCAATGGGTGGGCCGGCCCGGCGCGCCCGAGATCCGGTTGAAATCAGCCGAGCGCCGCGGCGAAAAATTGACGCTGCAGTTTGCCCAAAGCGGCAGCCATGCGCTGTCGCTGTCGCTGCGGCTGGTTTATCCGCGGCGGACGGAACTGCGCCGGGTGCGGCTGGATGGACGCGAGACCCGCGTGGTCCTCGACGGGGTGGACGCCAGCATCGAGGCTGTCGAGCCCGATCCCGATTACCGCCTGTGGCGACGCGTCGCCCCCGCCCTGCTGCCGCCGATCCTGCGCGAAGTTTTCGTCGTGCCCGGCGCCCGGGTGGTCGCGGCCGACGGCGACGCCGCAATCCGCGCGGCCGCGCACGCACTCGCGACGCGCGTGCTCGATGCCAGGCCGCCAACGGTTGGCGCGGAATGGCCCGCGGCCGGCGCGGTGCTGCTCGTCGGCCTCGACCCGTCGATCGATGCCTGGCTGGCGCGGTTGGGACTGCCGGCCAGGCCTGCATCCAAACGCGGCAGCAGCGGCACTGCACAGGCCTGGGCGGGCCGCGATGCCGCGGGCCGCCCCTATGCCGTGATCGCGGGGCGCGATGCCGCCGCCATCAAGGCGCTGGAACGCGGTCTGCCGCACTACGGCCGGCAGAGCTGGCTGGTGTTCGAGGGCGCCCGCATGGTGGAAAAAGGCGTCTGGCCGCCACAGGTCGAGCGCGTGCCGGTCAGCACTGTGCGCTAAGGGCAGGACATCATCGCCTTGCCGTGCGTCGGCAGGTCGCGGATGAACATCGAGCGGCCACCGTGTTTCCCAACCCGATGGAGCTCGCCACAATGCGGGCGGGAGATGGCCGCCGGCCGCGCTTTGACGTGGTATGCGCGCCCCAGCTCCTTTAGCGTGAAACACACCCGTGTAGGTCGGGCGCAAGCCCGACTGTCGGGCTTGCGCCCGACCTACATTAACTGGCATGACGCAAGACTTTCATTATTCTGGGCGGCCTTGCCGACCATGAAAGTTAGGGAAGCGCTGAGCAAGTCCGTCACACCGGCGTAGGCCGGTGTCCAGAAGCAAACCACCGGACTTCGGGTCCCCCACCCCGGCATGCCGGCGTACCCCCCCGGCAGCTCCGACCACGGCCCGTGAATAGCCAAAACAATAAATATACACATAAGCGATAGCTCAACTCTATCTATCGATTAGTGACATTCAATTGGATTCATTAATCGTCAGCCTTCATCATTCGCTGCGTCGCAACAAAATTTCAAGCCGATCCTTTCAAACCACTCAGGAGCAAAACCATGAACACCACCCTCATCAACACCGAAGTCCAGCCCTTCAAGGCCACCGCCTACCACAACGGCAAGTTCGTCGACGTCACCGAAGCCTCGCTCAAGGGCAAGTGGGCGGTGATGTTCTTCTACCCCGCCGACTTCACCTTCGTCTGCCCGACCGAGCTCGGCGACATGGCCGACCTTTACCCCGAGTTCCAGAAGCTGGGTGTCGAGGTCTACGGCGTGTCCACCGATACCCACTTCACTCACAAGGCCTGGCATGATTCCTCCGAGACCATCGGCAAAATCAAGTACCCGATGATCGGCGACCCCACCGGCGCCATCACCCGCAACTTCGGCGTGATGATCGAGGCAGCCGGCCTGGCTGAGCGCGGCACCTTCGTCATGGACCCGGCAGGCAAGATCCAGATCATCGAGGTCAATGCCGGCGGCGTCGGCCGCGATGCGTCCGAGCTGCTGCGCAAGATCAAGGCCGCCCAGTACGTCGCCGCCCACCCGGGCGAAGTCTGCCCGGCCAAGTGGAAGGAAGGCGACGCCACGCTGGCACCCTCGCTCGACCTCGTCGGAAAAATCTAAGAAGACCCCCCAACCCCAACCCTTCCGTCCCGGTGACCCTGGGGCGGGATTGCAGCGTAAAGGCGCTTTGGGCCACGAACCCGCGGCTGCCTTTGCAGTGCAATCAAATCAAACGGAGACCCTCATGCTCGACGCCGCCATCAAGACCCAGCTCGCCGCCTACCTCGAAAAACTGCAGCAGCCCATCGAACTCGTCGCCTCGCCGGACGCCAGCGACGCCTCGCGCCAGATGAGCGAACTGCTCGCCGACATCGCCGCGCTCTCGCCCAAGGTGACCGTGCGCGAGGACGGCAGCGACGCTCGCCGCCCGTCCTTCTCGGTCGGCCGTCCCAACGAGCCCCACCGCATCCGCTTCGCCGGCCTGCCCATGGGCCACGAATTCACCTCGCTGATCCTGGCCCTGCTGCAGAGCGGCGGCCATCCGCCCAAGGTCGATGCCGCGCTGATCGAGCAGATCAAGGCGATCGACGGCACGCAAGGGAAAAAAATGAGGTTCGAGACTTTCATCTCGCTTTCCTGCCACAACTGCCCGGACGTGGTGCAGGCGCTCAACCTGATGGCGGTGCTCAACCCCGGCGTCGAGAGCGTGATGATCGACGGCGCGCTGTTCCAGAAGGAAGTCGAGGCGCGCCAGATCATGGCCGTGCCCGTGGTTTTCCTCAACGGCGAGGTCTTCGGCCAGGGCCGCATGACCATCGAGGAGATCGTGGCGAAGCTCGACACCGGCGCCGCGGCGCGCGAGGCCGAGCAGCTTTCGGCCCGCGATCCCTTCGACGTGCTCGTTGTCGGCGGCGGCCCGGCCGGCGCCGCCGCGGCGATCTACGCGGCGAGGAAGGGCATCCGCACCGGCGTTGTCGCCGAGCGCTTCGGCGGCCAGGTGCTCGACACCCTGGCGATCGAGAACTTCATTTCGGTGCAGCACACCGAGGGGCCGAAGCTCGCCGCCGCGCTCGAGCAGCATGTCAGGGAATACGAGGTCGACATCATGAACCTGCAGCGCGCCGCGGCATTGGTCCCCGGCGAGCAGATGCACGAGCTGCGCTTGGCGAGCGGCGCCACGCTCAAGGCGAAGACGGTGATCCTCGCCACCGGTGCGCGCTGGCGCGAGATGAACGTGCCGGGCGAGGCCGAGTACAAGGCGAAAGGCGTCTGCTTCTGCCCGCACTGCGACGGCCCACTGTTCAAGGGCAAGCGCGTCGCGGTGATCGGCGGCGGCAACTCGGGCGTCGAGGCGGCCATCGACCTCGCCGGCATCGTCGGCCACGTCACCCTGCTCGAATTCGACAGCAGGCTGCGCGCCGACGCGGTATTGCAGGCCAAGCTCAAGAGCCTGCCCAACGTCACGGTGATCGTCAGCGCCCAGACCACCGAGGTCGCCGGCGACGGCCACAAGGTCACCGGCCTGGTCTATAAAGACAGGGTGAGCGGCGAGAGCCGCCGCGTCGAACTCGAGGGCATCTTCGTGCAGATCGGCCTGCTGCCGAACACCGATTGGCTCAAGGGCACGCTCGGTCTCTCGAAGCACGGCGAGATCGAGGTCGATGCGCGCGGCCAGACTTCCGTGCCCGGCATCTATGCCGCCGGCGACTGCACCACCGTGCCCTACAAGCAGATCATCATCGCCATGGGCGAGGGCGCCAAGGCCAGCCTGTCGGCCTTCGACCACCTGATCCGCAGCCCGGTGCCGGCGTTGGTGGCGCTGGCGGCGTGATAGCGGGTGCTATCCATCGATTCGAAATATGCAATTGGACAGACGGAGTGCGCGTTCCTACCAGGACATGCTCCTCGGCTACGACTGGAACCTGGTGAAAAGCTCCTCCGGCGCCTGGTAGTGGGTGACAAGGTGATGAATCTCGATCGCTTCGATTTGCAGTGAACCCTTGAACAAAGCGTAGGAATGCGTACGAATAGTGCGCAGGTGATTTCGACACCCGGGGTCAACTGCGCACTTTCTCCGTTTCTTTGGGGATGGCGGGAATAAAACGCCGGGTTGTTCCGTCTCTATAAATAAGTTTCGTTGTTGTGCCGGGGAGAAGAGACGTTCAATTCAATGTTGGCAAAGTCCAATAGCTGTAGTCGTGGCAGGGAATCAATCCAGCTGGAAACCCCATACCCGAGAGAGGAGAAACACATGCAAACCAATAAGAAATCACTGATCGCTGCGTCGTGCCTTGCTGTTTCAATGGCTTTTGGCACGAGTGCCCATGCTGCGGATAAAAATGCCATTGTCCATCCCGACAAAGTCGTTTATCACGTCAATGATTCGAACGATGCGCGCGCTGCATTGCGCAATATCACCAATCACATGGATGTCAATCCCGAGGCTCAAATCGTCGTGGTCACCCATGCCCTTGGTGTCGATTTTCTGATGAAGGATGCCAGGGACAAAGCGGGCAACCCTTACCAGGTGACGGTCGAGCAGTTGGAGTTGCGTGGTGTCACTTTTGACATTTGCGAGATTACCCTGGCGAACCGCAAACTTGAGAAGAGTCAGTTTATCCCCGAAGCGAAATATGTACCTTCTGGCGTTGCCGAGCTCGCCAAGCTGCAGGCACGCGGAGGTTACGCCTACATCAAGCCCTGATTGTCCAGGCAAGGCGTACCAGGCAAAAAGGCCCGCAGTGATGCGGTAATGCCGTTCAGTGAGCACTGGACGGCATTTGTATTTATTGCACAAGCTTTTGTAAACACTTGTAAACCCCGTTAACGTCTGGCTCGGTGTTATCGAGCCAACTTCACGCAACGGCGGATGTATTACCTTTTGCCGGTCTTGACCGTCTGGCGGAACACCTGTTGCTGGCATGGATTGAAGAGGCCCTCGTGGCGACGGGGGCGGCGAGTAGCATGCATTTGGGCTGATTCCTCGTGTGATGGTCGGGTGCTGGGAAACCCCAACTTATCACGCGTCGATTCAGCCTGCTTTATCAATTACATCATCGAGTTGGGGCTTAAGTAAGTGCTATTCGGGTCCCCTGTTATTCCCCTTCCGCGGCTCCGACAAGCGCGGCGGCGCCAATGGCGCGCGCATCCGCCGCGCGCCCCAGAAGGACTGGGAAGCCAACCAGCCGGCGCGGCTGGCCAAGGTGCTGGCCGCTCTCGAAGGCGTGCAAAAAGCCTTCGGCAAGAAGGTCTCGCTGGCCGACCTGATCGTGCTAGGTGGTTGCGCCGGCGTCGAACAAGCCGCCAAGGCCGCCGGCCATGCCGTCACCGTGCCCTTCGCGCCGGGCCGCACCGACGCGTCGCAGGAGCAGACCGACGTCGAGTCCTTCGCGGTGCTCGAACCCGTCGCCGACGGCTTTCGCAACTTCAGCAAGGGAAGCTCTGGCGTGCCGGCAACGACTTCTTCGTGAACGTCCTCGACATGGGCACGGCGTGGGTGCCGACCGCGGAAGCCAAAGAGGTTTTTGAAGGCCGCGACCGCAAGACCGGCAAGCCGAAATGGACCGCCACGCGCGTCGATCTGGTGTTCGGCTCGAACTCGCAGCTGCGGGCGCTGGCCGAGGTCTATGCGCAGGACGACGCGAAGGAGAAGTTCGTGCGCGACTTCGTGGCGGCGTGGGACAAGGTGATGAACCTCGATCGCTTCGATTTGAAGTAATAATCGGCAAGGGGTTCTGGATTGCCACTCAAGAGCAATTGCATTGGCATCCAGAACCCCCCGGTTCCCTTACTGGCTGCTTGTCAGCCCAGTACTCTTATACCTGCCGTTAAACAAACGCAGCCCCGCTAACATCGAATTGTACGGGCGGGTCTGACGGACAGCGCCAGCCGGCGGTGCGTAGCGTCCTCCCCGAGCACGCGCCCGCTTTGGCCGCGCAACGAAACCCGAGCAGCCTGTCGGACTTTATTCGCATCCCACGAATAAAGTCCGACAGGATGCTAGAACGTGCCGGGATAGGCGCCGCCGTCGAGCAGCCAGTTCTGGCCGGTGATGTAGCCGGCCTGGGTGCTGCACAGCCAGGCGCAGGCCGCGCCGAATTCGGCAGGGTCGCCGATGCGTCCGGCGGGGATTGTCGCGAGGCGTTCGGCGAGTGCGGCTTCGTAGGCGATGTTCTTTGTCTTCGCCTGTGCGCCGACGACATTGCGGATGCGGTCGGTGTCGAACAGTCCCGGCAGGAGGTTGTTGATGGTGACGTTGTGCCTGACGGTCTTGCGCGCCAGCCCGGCGACGAAGCCGGTGAGGCCGGAACGTGCGCCGTTCGACAGGCCGAGCACGTCGATCGGCGCCTTCACCGCGCCCGAGGTGATGTTGATGATGCGGCCGAACTTGCGCTCGATCATGCCATCGACCGTCGCCTTGATCAGCTCGATGGGCGTCAGCATGTTGGCGTCGAGCGCCGCAAGCCAGTCGTCGCGCGACCAGTCGCGAAAGTCGCCGGGCGGTGGTCCGCCGGCGTTGTTCACGAGGATGTCCGGCTGCGGGCAGGCGGCGAGCGCGGCTGCACGGCCTGCCGGCGTCGTGATGTCGGCGGCCACCGCCGTCCCGTCAGCGCCGACTTTCCTGATTTCTGCCAGCGTTGCCGCCAGGGCCTCCGCGCCGCGGGCGACGATGGTGACCTGCACGCCCTCCCGCGCCAGTGCCAGCGCACAGCCGCGGCCCAGCCCCTTGCTCGCGGCGCAGACCAGCGCGCGTTTGCCTCGAATGCCCAGATCCATAATGCTCCCCATTTCCTCCTGATTTGGCAGGGTGCCATCCTACCGTGACCGGACGCGCAGTGTCTGAAATTGAAGCCGCAACACGTCCGCCCCCCCGCGGGGGGGCAGCATCCGCCGGTATGCCGGAGGGCGTGTTTCACGTTAACCAGAAGCGCCGTATCACCAGCGCCGACTTTTGCCAAACCCGCCCCCGAATCACTTTGATCATGCCGCGCCAGCGGAATCAACACCTGCCGCGACAAGCCTTGTGCGGCGTTGTTTCCGGCAGCATTTTTTCTTGCTCATCGGATTAGTTGGCGCTGATGGCGAACAACATCAGGTGGTGGTACCCCGGGCCGACCTGGTCGCTGCATTGAAAGGGCAAGTCAATAAAAACGCTGCTGAGGCAATTAAAAAATCATTGCTTGCGAGAATGATTCTAATATATTATGAGAATCATTCTCATTCGTATAAAGAAGATCATGTCCTCGATTTTGACGCTCAGGGAAGCTGCCATGACGGTCAGCCAACCCCAAGCCAGACCGGCCGGCGGGCCGGTGGCTACCCAGTCACTCGATACCAGGAGGCTGTTCGCCGACAGCAATGAGATCGCCATTGCGCATGGTGCCGAGATTTATCGTTTGCGCCTGACGCGCCAGAACCGTCTGATCCTTACCAAATAAGGAGTCGTCATGTACGTTTGCGTCTGCCATGCCGTAACCGACAGCGACATCGAGTGCGCCGTTGCCGGCGGTTGCTGCTCCCTCCGACAATTGAGCGAGCAGCTCGGCGTCGGCAGAACCTGTGGTCGCTGCACGAGATGCGCGCGCGAAACCATCCAGGATTCGCTTCAGCCGCGCGCCTCCCAACCCAGCCGGGCCGTGCGGTTCGTCGCGGCCTGATCAGGAGAACACTATGGGCCCCACGCTCATTTCATTCGCTGCCCCCACAGGGGGCGTTGCCTCCTTCGGGACGGCTCTTCAGGAGGTATGACCATGAAAGGCGACAAGAAAACCATCCAGATGCTCAACAAGTGCCTCGGCAACGAGCTGACCGCGATCAACCAATACTTCCTGCATGCACGGATGTACAAGAACTGGGGCTTCGAGGCGCTCGGCAAGCACGAGTACGAGGAATCGATCGAGGAAATGCACCATGCCGACAAGCTGATCGAGCGCATGCTGTTCCTCGAGGGCCTACCCAACCTGCAGGCGCTCAACAAGCTGCTGATCGGCGAGAACGTGCCGGAGTGTCTGGCCGGCGACCTCAAGCTCGAACAGGGCGCGCACGCCGACACCAAAGCCGCGCTCGCCCATTGCGAAGAGGTCAAGGACTATGTCTCTCGCGAAATCCTGCAAGGCATCCTCGACGACACCGAAGAACACATCGACTATCTCGAAACTCAGCTCGAACTGATCGATAAGGTCGGTCTGCAGAACTACCTGCAATCCGCCTTGGGAGGCGGCAGCAACTCCTGATCCTGAAAGTTTCGCCTGGGCGGCAGGGATGCCATGCCGCTCGTATCTAACTTCCTCCGCCAGCCAGCCTTTGCCTTCGATGCATAGCCAGCAAGCCAATAACCTTGTTTTAAAAAGGGCCCTGCTATGCATGCTGCATCTAAACGACTTTTCGCTTTACTGATCGCTGCCGGAGCGTCATTTCCGGCGATTGCCGAAGGGCCAATGACGACCGACGACGCGGGTACGCTCGACCAGGGCGGCGTGAAGGTCGAAGCCGTTCTGGGTCGCGACGACAGAACGCGCAGCGCCGAACTGGGATTCGGTTATGGTCTTGTCGAAAACGTCGAGCTCGGTCTGGCCTTCGCGCGCGAAACCGATCGTACCGATGACCCCTCGGCCAGGCTGCGCGGTACCGGCATCGGTATCAAGTGGGTGCCGATCCAGAACAGGGGTGACGAGGGCGGCTGGACGCTCGGCCTGAGCTTCGGCTATGGCAAAACCCGGGTCGATGATCGCTTCAATGCGGAAAAATTCACCGAAAAGGAATATGCCTTTTCGGGCCTCGCCACCTACCATTTCGCAAGCGGCCAAGTGCTGCACATGAACCTGGGCAGCACGCGCATCAAGGCGCAAGGCGAGAGCGAAAGCCTGGGTACCTGGGGTATCGGCTACGAATTCCCGCTGATGGAAAAGCTGCAGCTCACCGTCGAAGCCTTCGGCGCAGAGCACTCCCGACCGGACAAGGCGATCGGCCTGCGCTACGAGATTCTGGAAGGCATCAAGGTCTACGCCTCCGCCGGCCGCGGCAACGACCACAGCTCCGGCAATCTTGGCGTGGCCTGGGAATTCTGAGAAAAGTCGGCGCTGGCAAGACGGCATACGAAATATACGAAAGGACACGACATGACGACACTCGGCGATTTGCAACTTGGCGACCGCGCCAGGATCACCGGCTACACGATCAATGATCCCGGCTATCGGCATCAGCTACTGGCCCTGGGGCTGACGCCCGGCGTCGAGCTCGATATCGTTCGTTTCGCGCCGTTTGACGACCCGATGGAGATACGAGTGCGCGGCTCCAGCCTGTTTTTGCGCAAGGGCGACGCGGCATTCATCCACGTGGAAAAACTGTCATGAA
The DNA here is from genome assembly GCA_030682175.1 of Rhodocyclaceae bacterium. Taxonomy (GTDB): domain Bacteria; phylum Pseudomonadota; class Gammaproteobacteria; order Burkholderiales; family Rhodocyclaceae; genus Sulfuricystis. Next base: position 8,745 of record JAUXOM010000054.1, on the reverse strand, counting down.
CGCCCACTATCGCATCGCTCTGGCCGGCAACCCCAACTGCGGCAAGACCACGTTGTTCAACGCGCTGACCGGCGCGCGTCGCCATGTCGGCAACTGGCCCGGCGTCACCGTCGAAAAGAAGAGTGGCGAATATCGGCATGATGGCAAGACCATCGAAGTCATCGATCTGCCGGGCACCTATTCGCTCGATGTCCATCAGGTATCGCTCGACGAGCGCGTCGCCCACGACTTCATTGCCGGCGGCACGGCCGATCTGATCGTCAATATCGTCGACGCGGCCAACCTCGAACGCAATCTTTACCTCACCACCCAGCTTGCCGCCATGCGGGCGCCAATGCTGGTCGTGCTCAACATGATCGACGTGGCCGAAGCGAAGGGCCAGCCGGTCGATGCACAAGCCCTGGCGGCGCGGCTCGGCTGTCCGGTGGTGCCGGTCGTGGCGGCAAAAGGCACGGGCGTCGATGCGCTCAAAACTGCCTTGAACGAGGCCGCCGCGCGCAAAACCCTGCCGACGTTGGCGCAACTGGACGACGCACACGGCGACGATGTTGCCGCCGCAACAACGCGTTATGGCCTCGCCAGCCAGCTTGCCGGCGCCAGCGTGCAAGCGGCGGGTGTGAACGTCCATCCGCTCACCGAGCGCATCGACAATGTGGCGCTCAACCGCTGGCTTGGCGTGCCGATCTATCTGCTGCTGATGTACCTGATGTTCATGTTCACCATCCAGATCGGCGGCGCCTTCATCGATTTCTTCGACCAGTTTGCCGGCGCGATCTTCGTCGACGGCTTCGCCGTACTGCTCGGCGGCATTGGCGCGCCCGAGTGGCTGACCGTGCTGCTCGCCAAGGGCATCGGCGGCGGCATCCAGACTGTCGCCACTTTCATCCCGATCATCGGATTCCTCTACCTGCTCCTCTCGGTGCTGGAAGATTCCGGCTACATGGCCCGCGCCGCCTTCGTCATGGATCGTCTGATGCGCATCATCGGCCTGCCGGGCAAATCCTTTGTGCCGCTGATCGTCGGCTTTGGCTGCAACGTGCCGGCGATCATGGCGACGCGCACGCTCGAAAAGCGCCGCGACCGGCTGATGACCATCGCCATGGCGCCCTTCATGTCCTGCGGCGCGCGCTTGCCGGTGTATGTGCTGTTCGCCGCCGCCTTCTTCCCGAACAACGCGCAAAACGTGGTGTTTGCCCTGTATCTGATTGGCATCTTCGCCGCTATCGGTACAGGTCTGCTGCTGAAACATTCCCTGCTCAAGGGCAAGCCCACGCCTTATGTCATGGAGTTGCCGCCTTACCATGTGCCCACGCTCAAGGGCATCCTTATCCACAGCTGGAGCCGCCTCAAAGGCTTCATCGTCGGGGCGGGACGCATCATTGTGCCGATGGTTCTGGTGATCAACTTTCTCAACGCCATCGGCACCGACGGTAGCTTCGGCAACGAAGACAGCGACAAGTCGATGCTCGCTGAAGTCGGCCGAACCATAACGCCGGCATTCCGTCCCTTCGGCCTCACCGAAGAAAACTGGCCGGCTGCCGTCGGCATCTTCACCGGCATTCTGGCCAAGGAGGCCGTGGTCGGCACGCTCGACGCCGCCTACACCGCGCTGGCCGGAAGCGATGCCGCCGCGGCCGGCGCAGAACCCAAGGAAGAAGAGCCCTTCAGCCTGGGCAGAGCCTTGTCCGCAGCGGTGGCAACGATTCCCGCCAACCTGGGCGATGCGCTGGGCAGCTGGGCCGATCCGCTCGGCATTGCGGTGGGCGATCTGTCCGACCAGGAAGCCGTTGCCGAAGAACAGGCAGTGCATACCGGCACCTTTGGCGCCATGGCGGCGCGCTTCGATGGCGCGGCCGGCGCATTTGCCTATCTCCTCTTCATCCTGCTCTACTTTCCCTGCACGGCAGCCATTGCCGCGGTGTATCAGGAAAGCGGGACGCGCTGGACGTTGTTCGTGGCTGGCTGGACGACCGGGCTGGCCTACGGCCTGGCCACGCTGTGGTATCAGGTTGCCAACTTCGGCCGCGATCCGCTGATCGCGTCGATCTGGATCGGTATCGTCGGTGCGATGTTTGCCACGGCCTTTATCGCCATGCGGCGCTATGGCGAACAAAGCAGCGCCATCGGTCTGATGCCCGTGCCCGCCGCTTCCTGTGCCGGCTGCAAGAGCGGCTGCGGCGAGCGTTGACCAGCATGTACGCGAACGAAGGCCATACGATCGGGCAATGGGGTCTGGGCACCGTAGTGCTTTTGCACCTCCTGGTGTTCTGGGGCCTGTTGCAGATGAACGTCATCCGCTTGCCGGCGGCGCTGGCGGTCTTGAAGGTGGACCTGATCAAGCCGCCGGAAGAAATCAAACCGCCCGAACCGCCGGCACCCAAGCCGCGTCCGGTGGAAAAGCGCCCCGATCCGCCGCCGCAACCTGTGCAACTGGCGGCGCCAGCGGAGTCGCCATCATCCGTATTCGTTTCACCGTCCCCGCCGGTTGTCGCCGCCTTGCCGCCCTTCGCGGCGCCACCCGTGCCGGTGGCGATCGTCAAGCCGCGCTTCGACGCTGACTATCTCGACAACCCCAAGCCCGTCTATCCGCCCCTGTCGCGCCGCATGGGCGAGGTGGGGCGTGTCGTCCTGCGCGTGCAGGTTCTCGTCGATGGCGAACCGCTGCCCGGCGGCGAGCGCAATCCGGCCACCGCGCTGCGTATGGCGCCTGAGTTGATCGAGCGCATCGAGGTGAAAGGCTGGCGCAAGACAGTCGATAGCGACGCGTGGAACGCTAACGCGCTGCCCGATGGCTCGGTCGTTGTCGCGCTCAAGGATGGCGGCTTGCTCGCCAGTAGCGATGGCTGGACATGGGAGGCTGTGCCGGGTATCGCGGCCGCGCTGGAGGCACTGCCTGGCGGCGAAGTAAGAGAGCGCATTACGCTCGGCAAGTTGATGACCGACCTGCACACCGGCAAGGCGCTCTTCGGCAAGCAGATGGAATGGATTTGGATTTACCTGCTTGGCGTGGTCTGGGTGTTCCTGGGCTTTACGGGGTTGTGGCTCTGGTGGAAGAGCCAGACCAAGCGGCGTGACGCGGCACGTGGTCGACTGGCGACGGGGGTGGCGCATGGCTAAGACCCTGGGCGTCGTGCTTGCCGTGGCGGCACTGCTGGCCGTGCTGGCCGCCCTCGGCCTGTTGTGTCACGGCCTGTTCGCCCGCGCGCAGATGAATCGCTACAAGAATTCCGCCGTGCGGAATGCTAGAGTTGCGCCGCACCCAACCCGACCGTTAGCCAGCCAGCCGCAAGCCCCGGCGCGGCAAGCCAGCCAGGGAAAATCTCCCAGGTAACGCGCCATGGCAACCGACAAGAAATCTTCCGCCGTTCCCCGAGTCCGACCCGTGGCGGGTCGTGGCGGATTTCGCCCTCCATCTGCGCATCGCCCACCAGATCGCCGGGCGGGTGGGCTTGGAACTGGATGTGACCGCGCTTGACGAGCCGGCATTGCGCGGCGTGCATGACATTCAGTTCAACCTGCTGGCGCGTTTCGGCAATCCGGTCGGCGCCCTCCCCCACACCGTGGTGCTCGACACACGGCGCGTTCCCTGCGCGAGCCGTTCCAGCGATCGACGCTGCCTGGCTCGACCAGGCCATGCGGGTCTGCGAGGCCGCGCGTACCGAATGACGAACGATAACCATATGAAAGACACGAACGATGAACCATACGCATGATCTGAAACTCTGGCAGCACGGCCACGACTTCGGCACCCCGGCCGAGGACCGGGCCGAGCGCCGCACCCGCTGGGTGGTTGGCCTCGCCTTCGCGGCAATGCTCGTCGAACTGGCCGCCGGTTTCCTGACTGGCTCGATGGCTTTGCTCGCGGATGGCTGGCACATGGCCAGCCACGTCGGCGCGCTCGGCATTGCCGCTTATGCCTACCGCTTCGCGCGGCGCCATGCCGGTGACGCGCGCTACACTTTCGGCACCGGCAAGGTCACCGCGCTGGCCGGCTATTCAAGCGCCCTATTCCTAGGCGCAGTTGCTGCCTGGATGGCTTGGGAATCGGTCGGCCGACTGTATGCGCCGGTGACGATTCTTTACACCGAGGCAATGCTGGTGGCGGTGTTTGGCCTGGTGGTGAACCTGGCCAGCGCCTGGCTGCTCGACCATGACCAAGCACCGCATCACGGCCACGCGCATGCGGCGCACGATCATGGCCACGACCACAGCCATCATCATGAACACGTCGACCACAATCTGCGGGCGGCTTACTTGCATGTGCTGGCCGATGCCCTTACCTCGGTGCTGGCCATCGTCGCACTGGGGGGCGGCATGCTGTTCGGCTGGGCCTTCCTCGACCCACTGATGGGCATCATCGGTGCGTTCGTGGTGGGTCGCTGGGCAATCGGCCTGGCGCGCGACAGCGCCGGCGTGCTACTGGATGCCGAAGAACATGGCCACGTTGCAGAAGAAATCAGGCGCACCATCGAAGCAGAGGCAGACCACGAGATCGCCGACCTGCATGTATGGCGGATCGGTCCGGCCAGCCGTGCCTGCATTCTCTCGCTGGTGACGCACGAGCCGCTGGCCATTGAACAATACCGGCAACGCTTGGCTGGAATCCACGGACTCGATCACCTCACCATCGAAATCAATCACTGCCGCGACAAGCGTTGCCGGCTGCGGAACTGACGCCGACATTGGTATAGTGGCGCCATGAAAGCGCAGGATATTTCCCCAGCGATTGGCCTGTCGGGCCTGCGCCTCGACAAATGGCTCTGGGCGGCGCGCTTCTTCAAGACGCGCACGCTCGCCGCCACTGCCATCGACGGCGGCAAGGTGTACTGGCAAGGCCAACGTGCCAAGCCCGCGCGCGAAGTGCGCATTGGCGACGAACTCGACATTGATCTCGGCGAATTGCGCTGGACGGTGATCGTGCGCGGCCTCGGCCCCCAACGCCGTCCGGCGCCGGAAGCACAACTGCTCTACGAAGAAACCGCCACAAGCCTGGCGCGTCGTGCCGCTGTGCTCGAACAGCGCAAGCTTGCGCCAACGCCCGGCGCCACGCTCAAGGGCCGCCCGACCAAGCGCGACGGCCGGCACATCCGCCGCTTCGGCGCGGGATAGGCGTTGCCGCAAACGTCGGCTTTGGCGGGACGCAGTGTCCGGCCATCAGCTGCGCCGATCCTCCAGCAGGGTGCCGGCATGCCTGATCTCCTCCTCGTGGCCTTCATCGCGCCAGATTTCGCGCAAGGCCGCCGCATACCATTCCTTCATCGGCGCGAGCGCCAGCAGGCGCTCGACATATTGGAACGACGCCGCGGAGAGCGGCAGTCCGTAGGTCTGGACCCGGAAAGCCACCGGCGCAAAGAAGGCATCCGCAGCCGTGAATGACGGCCCGGCCAGAAACGGGCCGCCGAAACGGGCCAGACCCTCGTTCCACAACTCATCGAGTCGCGCGATGTCGCGCTGCAATCCTGCCGGATTGGCATCGAGCCGCACCCGCACCCCGCAGTTCATGGTGCAGCATTCGCGCAGGACGTTGAAACCCGAGTGCATTTCGGCCGCCGCGCAGCGCGCCCAGGCGCGCGCCAGCGCATCCGCCGGCCAGACTTGCGGCGTCTTCTCGGCCAGATATTCGGTGATGGCCAATGAATCCCAAACCACGGTGGTGCCATCGACCAGGCAAGGCACCTTGCCCGTCGGCGAAAAGGCGCGAAACAGGTCCGGCGCCGCCTTGCCGCCGAACGGCACCAGTTTTTCCTCGAAGGGAATCGGCAGCTGGCGCATCAGCACCCACGGCCGCAGTGACCAGGACGAGTAATTCTTGTTGGCAATGAACAGTTTCAGCATGACCTCGGTTCCTCCGCGTGGCGGCAGCCCATCAAAACGCAACAGTTACCGCTGACAATCCGCCGCAATCACTTATCATTGTTGCATGACTAATGCGGAGCCGGGTGGATGAGCACACTGGAATGGCTGGAGGCGGGCAGCTATATTGTCACCGTCATCGGCTTGCCGTTCGCCATCGGCGTGTATTTTTACGATCGGCGGCGCGACCGGCAGAACGACGAGGAGGAGATATTCCTGCGGCTGTCCGACGAGTATGCCGATTTTATGCGCCTGGTGATCGACAACGCCGATCTGCGGCTGTTGTCGCCCGCAGTACCTGACTCGCTCAGCGCGGAGCAACTGGAGCGCAAGCAGGCCCTGTTTGCCATTCTCGTCAGCCTGTTCGAGCGCGCCTATGTGCTGGTGTATGAGGAGCGGATGAATCGCCAGCAGGCCCGCCTGTGGCAGTCGTGGGAGGACTACATGCACGAATGGTGTCAGCGCAAGGATTTCCGCGCGGCGCTGCCCGGCCTGCTGCATGGCGAGGACCCCGACTTTGTCGCGACCATCGGGCGCATTGCGGAGACGGTCGCGCGCTAGCCCGGGTGGGCGGCGTGAATGTTCTACACTTGTCAGTGACGGGATGGCTGACGTGCCGCGCTGTGGCCAGGTCATCCCGCGTATTGCCGCCGAGTTGGTCATCGCCATGCTGTCCATTGCTACCTGGAACATCCACAAGGGCTTTTCGCAGTTCAACCGCCGCATGATGGTGCACGAGTTGCGCGATCGCTTGCGTGCGCTCGACGCCGACATCGTGTTTCTGCAGGAGGTACAGGGCCAGCATCTGCTGCACGCCGAAAAGCATGCGGACTGGCCGGTGCAGCCGCAGCACGAATTCCTCGCCGAGGGGGTGTGGGGCAGCCATGCTTATGGCCGCAACATGGTGTACAACCATGGCCACCACGGTAACGCGATCCTCGCGCGCTACCCGATCCTCCATTCGCATAACCAGGACGTGACGCGCCTGCGTTTCGAGAAGCGCGGCCTGCTGCACTGTTCGGTGGCGGTGCCGGGATTGTCGCAACCCTTGCATTGCGTCTGTGTGCATCTGTCCTTGTTCGGCCGCTCGCGGCGCTTCCAGCTGGAAGTGTTGGCCAACCACATCGAGGCCAGCGTACCCGCCGCCGCACCGCTGTTGATCGCCGGCGACTTCAACGACTGGAGCAACCGGGCGCAGGGCTTATTGGCGGGCCGCCTCGGCCTGGCCGAGGTGTCCGCCGGTGTCACCAAGCATCCGCAGCGCAGCTATCCGGCAGCGCTGCCGCTGTTCCGCCTCGATCGTATCTATGCCCGTGGACTGCACGTCGAAGCGAGCGCGGTGCATCATGGCGTGCCCTGGTCGAATATTTCCGACCATGCCGCGATGTCGGCGCGGTTTTCGATTAAATCCACGGTATCCGCAACGTGAGTGGCGCCGACTTTCTGCCTGGCAATCGCCTCGATCTGCTGAAGAACGGCGCAGAGTATTTTCCCGCGCTGCTCGCGGCCATCGAGGCGGCCAGCAGTGAAATCCATCTCGAAACCTACATCTTCAACGCCGACGCCACCGGGCGGCGCATTGTCGCGGCGCTCGCCGCCGCCGCCCGCCGCGGCGTTGTCGTGCGGGTGCTGGTGGATGGCTTCGGCGCGCGCGATTTTCCCCATGAGCTGGGCCGCTCGCTGGCCGCCAGCGGCGCCGCGGTGGAGGTGTATCGCGCCGAACCGGCGCGCCTCAAGTTGCGCCGCCACCGCTTGCGGCGCTTGCATCGCAAGCTTGCCGTGATCGACGGGCGCATCGCCTTCGTGGGGGGCATCAATGTCATCGACGACGCCAGCCACCCGGCGCCGCGCTTCGACTATGCAGTGCGGGTCGCCGGCCCGCTCGTCGCCACGATCCATGCCAGTGTGCGGCACCTGTGGCGACTGGTCGGCTGGGCGAAGCTGCAACGCCGCCCACCCAGCCTGCCGCTCGGCGACTGGTCCGGAGAGCCGCTGGCCGGGACCATGAGCGCGGCGTTCCTGATCCGCGACAACCTGCGCCATCGCCGCGACATCGAGGATGCTTATCTGGCCGCGCTCGGCGCGGCGCGCTCGGAGGTGCTGCTGGCCAATGCCTATTTCCTGCCCGGCTGGCGCTTCCGCCACGCACTGCGCGAAGCGGCGGCGCGTGGTGTCGCGGTCACCATCCTGTTGCAGGGGCGCGTTGAATATGCGTTGCTCCACTACGCCACCCAGGCGCTCTATCGCAACCTGCTGGACGGCGGCGTGCGCATCTTCGAATACCACGCCGGTTTTCTGCACGCCAAGGTGGCGGTGGTGGATGATTGCTGGGCGACGGTGGGTTCATCCAACATCGACCCCTTCAGCCTGTTGCTGGCGCGCGAAGGCAATGTGGTCGTGCAGGATGTCGCCTTCGCCACGCAACTGCGCGTCAGCCTGCAGCAGGCGCTGGCCAATGGTGCTACCGAGGTTGCCCTGCCTGACCTGCGGCGCCGCTCGCTGCTGGGACGTGCCGTGCGCTGGGCGGCCTATGGCCTGGTGCGGCTGTTGCTCGGCATTACGCGCTATGGGGCGAGTGAGTATAAGGCCCACCCTCCCCCGGCCCCTCCCTCTCGGGAGGGGTGACTGTTGCTCGCTGCGCTCGTTTGTTACGGGGAGCCCCCATTCGTGCATGGGGGCGGATTGCGGCTGGCGCCGCGTGCCGCGTTTGCTTGGGGCGGCCCGGCGCAAACGCTGCGGCGGGTGTGGATTTAACCTGAAGTTCGCCCCTGTCTGAACCGAGTTTCTACGCTGATTCAATAAGTTGTCGTTGAATCACGGTTTGGTTTTCTGACTACGAGCGAATCGTTTGAATCAGAGCCAGTGCGCGCAGTTGCTTCGGGTTGATGGTGG
>JAUXOM010000012.1 GCA_030682175.1 Rhodocyclaceae bacterium | reverse complement strand
GATCGTGCCGGTGGCGAGGAAGGCGATGTACGACACGCCGTCGACCTGCGGCAGCAGGCTGCCCAGCCCGTAGCCGAGGCCGAACAGATAGATCATCGGGTCGGCCAGATTGCCCAGCATCGAGGGCATGGCCAGTTTTTTCCAGACGAGGAAATTGCGCCGCCAGACCGCGAAGGCGCGGCGTGAGAGTCGTGGCGTCGCGGTAACAGGGTTCCTAATTATGATGAATTACAGCAGCGTTTGCGCCGGGCCGTCCCAAGCAAACGCGGCACGCGCCGCCAGGCGCAAACCGTGCCGCAGCATGAGCGACAGCGCCCCGTAATGGTCGAGCGCAGCGAGCAAGCAAGACCCCCCGAGAGGGGGGAAGGGGGGCGGGCATTTTCTCAACCGTCGGCATTGATGCGGGCAATCAGTTTCTGCAGCACAATGATTGCCTGGTCGTTGGCCACCTGGCAGGTGCCGGCATTCTCATGCCCGCCGCCGCCATATTGCAGCATCAATTCACCAACCTGGGTGTTCGAGCTGCGATTGAGGATCGACTTGCCGGTGGCGAAGACGGTGTTCTGTTTCTGCACGCCCCACAGCGCGTGGATGGAGATGTTGGTATCGGGAAACAGCGCGTAGATCATGAAGCGGTTGGTGGCCCAGATGGTTTCCTCGTTGCGCAGGTCGAGCACCACCAGATTCTTGTGGACCGTGCTGCAGCGCTGGATCTGTTCCTTGGCGCGAGTGGCGTGATCGAAATAGAGATCGACGCGTTCCTTGACATCGGGCAGATTGAGGATGTCGTCGATGCCGTGGTCGCGACAGTACTTGATGAGATCCATCATCAACTGGTAATTGCTGACGCGAAACTCGCGGAAGCGGCCGAGGCCGGTGCGCGAGTCCATCAGGTAGTTGAGCAGCACCCAGCCTTTTGGATCGAGGATTTCATCGCGGGTGAATTGTGCCGAATCCGCCTTGTCGACGGCGGTCATCATGTTGTCGAGCACCGCCGGGAAGCGGGTCTTGCCGCCGTAGTGCTCGAACACCACGCGCGCCGCCGAGGGGGCGTCGGGATGGATGATGTGCTCGGGGCGTTCGCCGGGGTTGCGGAAAGTTTCGGAAATGTGGTGATCAAAGGCCAGGTGTACGCCCGGCACATAGGGCAGATTGGTGGTGATGTCGCGGGCGGTGATTTCGATCTTGCCGTCCTGCATGTCCTTGGGGTGAACGAACTTGATGTCGTCGATCAGGTCGAGTTCGTTGAGCAGCACGGCGCAGACCAGACCGTCGAAATCGCTGCGGGTCACCAGGCGGTACTTTTGTACGGACATTGCGCATCTCCTGCAAGTGGAACTGAAATTTAATCAGATTTCGGCGGGGCGTGTTGGGTAAATCCGGAAAAACAAAGTCGGCGTTGGCGGGACGGCTCAATCAGTCGCGCAGTTCCCTGCCGGTCAGTTTGAGAAACACGTCCTCAAGGTTGGCGGGGCGGTGCAGGGTTCGGAGTTGTGGCCGGTCCGCCAGATGCGCCAGCAGTGGCGCGGCATCCTCGACGTAACAGAAGGCAGTTTCACCACTGACCTCGCAGCGCCGGGTGAACTGGCCCGCCTGCTCCTGCGCCCAAAGTTCCGCGCCTTCGCCATAAACCTCAACCACCTGCGGCTCGATGCGTTCGGCGATCAGCGCGCGCGGCGAGCCCAGCGCGATCAGGCGGCCGTCATCGACAATCGCCAGACGGTTGCAGAGGCGCTCGGCCTCGTCCATGAAATGGGTGGTCAGCAGGATGGTCTTGCCGGCAGTGAGTAATTGCTTGAGCCGATTCCAGATCAGGTGGCGCGCCTGCGGATCGAGTCCGGTGGTGGGTTCGTCGAGCACCAGCAGTTCCGGGTCGTTCACCAGCGCGCGGGCCAGGGTGAGGCGCCGCTTCATGCCGCCCGACAGGGTGCGCAGGCTGATGTCGGCCTTGCTGGACAGCCCGGCGAATTCGAGCAGGTCGGGAATGCGGCTCCACAGCGTGGCATCGGACAAGCCGAAATAGCGGCCATAGACCAGCAGGTTTTCGGCGGCGGTGAAGTCGGGATCGAGATTGTCAAACTGCGGCACCACGCCAGTCCGCTCCCGCGCCTCGCGAGCGCGCGCCGGAACCGGCTCGCCCAGCAGGGTGATCGTGCCGCTGTCGGGCGCGGTCAGCCCCAGGCAACAACGCAGCGTGGTGGTTTTGCCGGCACCATTCGGGCCGAGCAGCCCGAAACATTCGCCGCGTTCGAGCGCGAACGACAGTTTGTCCACCGCCGGCTTGCCGTCGTAAGCCTTGCAGAGCTGGTTGACGACCAGCGGCGCTACATCGAGATTTGTGCTCATCATCTACCCGGCAGTCGCGCCGCCGGGCCGCCCCAAGGCGAGACGGCACGCGGCGCCAGCCGCAATCCGCGCCAATGTTGAATGGGGGCTCCCCGTGATAAACGAGCGCAGCGAACAACAGTCACCTCCTCCGCGAGGGGGAGGTCGGGAGGGGGCGGGCGTCTACCCAACTCGGAACTCTCCAACGCTACCGGAGAGCTCCGCCGCCATGCCGGCCAGGTTTTCGGCGCGGCCCGTACCCTCGCCAACGGCATCGCGGATGCCGCCGATCAGGTCGGCGATGCGCGTAATGTTTTGCTCCACCTGATGCACGCTCGCCTGCTGGCGGTCGGTGGCCTGGGCGATTTCATCGATCAGGCGCGTCACCTCGCCAGAGCCGGTGACGATTTCATTCAAAGCCTCGCCCGCTTCACGCGCCATGCCGACGCCGGCATCGGCAGTCAGTGCGCCCTGACCGATCATATTGACGGTCTGGTTGATATTGACGTGGATGGCGGCAATCATTGTGCTGATTTCGCCGGTGGCGGTCGAGGTGCGTTCGGCAAGTTTGCGGACTTCGTCGGCAACGACCGCAAAGCCGCGACCCTGTTCGCCGGCGCGCGCCGCCTCGATGGCGGCATTCAACGCCAGCAGATTGGTCTGGTCGGCGATGTCGTGAATGGTGCGCACGATGGTATCGATCTGCTGGCTCTGGGAACGCAAGCCCTCGACAGCCTGTGCGGCTGCGCCGACCCGCTGGCTGATCTGTTCCATGCCGGCGATGGTGTTCTGGACGATGCGGCCGCCCGCCGCCGCCCGCTCGGCTGCGGCACGGCCCTGGCTGGCGGTGGTGTTGGCGCGGCCGGCAATGTCATCCACCGTGGCGGCCATCGCGCTGACGGCGTCGCGAATGCCGTCGGCCTGCTGCGACTGTTCGCGCAACTGGCCGGCGACGCCATTGAGGAAGACATGGATGTCGCGGGAGTCGTGGCTGACGCCGTCGGACAAGCGCCGGGTTTCGCCGATCAGGGCGCGCAGGTTGACGGTCATGGCATTGAAGCTGTCGATGATCTCGCCGATGGTATCGGCGCTTTGCATCGCGCAGCTGTGCGTCAGATCCTTGTTCGAGATCTGGTTGGTCACCTCGGCGATGCGGCGCAGCCGCGTGAGCAGGATGATGTTGAGCAGCCAGTAATTGACAACGCCGATCGACAGGCCGGCGACCAGACAGCCGGCGACAAACCATGGCAGCATGCCGGGTTTCCATTCGACGAAAATGTTTGCATAGAAGGGGAAGATCAGCGCGACGGCAAGGCCGAAGCCGAGGTACGAGAGCAGCAGATTGCGCAGGATCGAGGGACCGCCACCATTGTTTGATTTCATGGGATTCATTCTGCTTTAGTTAAAGGAATCGTACAACATACGCAACCCGCCCTGTTTTCGTCAACATCCACTGCCGGGGTACTATTACACTTTTCACCGTCAGGGATACTTGACATGTTCCCCAAGCCCCGTGATTGGCGCTTTTTCAGTGGCGGTCGGATTCGACCAGCCGCCCTGGAAGGCGATTATCATCGGCCTGTTCGTGCTCGCCAGGATGCTGCTGGCGGGAATTTCATTTATGGCGCACTAATAAAACCAAGGCACTGATACAGCAATGGACTACCTTATCATTCCCGTCACCCCCCTTGTTCAAAACTGCACGATTCTCTGGGATCCGGCTAGCCGTCAGGCGGCGGTGGTCGATCCCGGCGGGGATGTCGAGGCGATTCTCGAAGCCATCGACGCAAACAATCTCAAGGTTGAAAAACTGCTGCTCACCCATGGTCATATCGACCATGTTGGCGGCACGGCGGCGCTCGTCGCGCGCCTCGGCGTGCCGGCCATTCCCATTGAAGGCCCGCAGCAGGAAGATGCTTTCTGGCTGGAGCAACTGACCGAGCAGTGCCGCATGTTCGGCTTTCCACCTACTCCGACACTGACGCCCGACCGCTGGCTGGAAGACGGCGACACGGTGTCGGTGGGCGGCCTGACGCTCGATGTGCTACACACCCCCGGGCACACTCCCGGCCACATTTGTTTCATCCACAAACCGTCGAAGTTGGCCCTGGTCGGCGATGTGCTGTTTGCCGGCTCGATTGGCCGCACCGACTTTCCGCGCGGCAGCCCCACTGCGCTGATCCGCTCCATTCGCGAAAAGCTCTTTCCGCTCGGGGACGATTTTGTCTTCATTCCCGGCCACGGCCCAACCTCAACTTTTGGCGAAGAACGGCGCAGCAATCCATACGCGGGCGACGGGGTGTAGCAACTACTTTTTCAGCGCATCGCGAATCTCGCGCAGCAGCACGACATCCTCGGGCGTTGGCGGCGGTTCGGCCGGCGCGGTGGGTGCCTCGCGCTTGAGGCGGTTGACCTGCTTGATCATCATGAAAATGATGAAGGCAAGAATGGTGAAGTTGATCAGGATGGTAATGAAACTGCCGTAGGCAAACACCGGCACACCGGCCTTTTTCACTTCCGCAAGCGTCATGGCGACCCCGGACGGAACCTCATTGAGGGCGATGAAAAAATTGCTGAAATCGAGGCCGCCGAAGATCTTGCCGACGACCGGCATGATCAGGTCGCCCACTATTGAATCGACGATCTTGCCGAAGGCACCGCCAATGATGACACCGACCGCCAGGTCGATGACATTGCCTTTGACGGCAAATTCACGAAATTCCTGCACAAATCCACTCATGATTCCCCCTCCTTTCAGGTTGCGAACTCAATCAATATAACAAAAATCATATCCAGCCATAAATTTCTCAGAATAACGTTGTAATTTTTTATAGCAGGTATCGCGCTGAGGTTTGGCGCAGTAATTCCTGCGCTGGCGCATGGGTTAAAAACTGGCGCATTGCACAATTGGGCAGGTGTAAAATCGCGGCCGTTCAAGTTTCCCCCATCTCCCGATCTAATTGCCGGCCCAGGCGCCGGTAGTTTCCGTTTACCGCGACCTTTTCATCCATTTTCAACCACTCTGCCGCACATCGAGTCGATCAACGGGATCCCTGTTTTTCAATTCGCAGTACATCGTCACATCACAGGAGGAGCTATGCGATTCATCACCAGACTCATCGGGGCCGTTTCTGCCGTCACGCTGCTGTTCGCCGCTTCGGCGCAGGCGCGCGACTGGAACGTCATCAAGAATTCGGGCACCATCATCGCCGCAACCGAAGGCGCGTTCTTCCCGTTCAACTATTACGAAGGATCGAAGCTGACCGGCTTTGAAGTCGAACTGGCCGAGGCGCTGGTCAAGAAACTGGGCCTGAAGATGGAGTGGCGCGTGGTGCCCTTCGATGCCCAGCTGGCGTCGATCCTGCAGGACCGCTTCGATTTCGCGATTGCCTCGCACGGCTACACCGAAGAGCGCGCCAAGTCGGTCGACTTTGCCAACCCGCACTATTGTACCGGCGGTCAGATCGCCGCAGCCAAGGGCGGCCCGCTGACGATGGACGCCCTCAAGGGCAAGACCGTCGGCGTGCAACTGGCGACCAGCTATTACGACAACGCCAAGAAGATTCCCGGCGTCAAGGAAATCAAGACCTACAAGGCCGACCCGGAAGCCTTTTCCGCGCTCCGCGCAAAGAAGGTCGATGCCTGGATTTCCGACAAGTGGCTGATCAAGTTCACCCTCGAGAAGAACGCCAAAGCCGGCATCGTGGCCGGCGAGCAGGTGTTCGTCGAGCGCGTTTCGATGATCCTGCGCAAGGACAACAAGGAACTGAAAGAGCAGCTCAATCGCGGTCTGGCCGAAATCGTCAAGGATGGCACTTACGATGCCTTGTCGCAGAAATACTTCAAGACCGACGCCAGCTGTCGCTGATTGGTTCGAGGTAGGGAAATGCTGATCAAGTCCAGATTCGTCATTCCGGCGCAAGCCGGAATCCATGAAAATCAACAAGCTGGACACCGGCCTGCGCCGGTGTAACGGACTTGATCGGCGCTTCCTCGGCATGAACTGGTCCAGACAGCATCCCGGCTGGATGATGTTTGGCGCGATGGTCGGGCTCCTGCTGTTTTTATGGGGCATGGCCATTCCGCTGTCGCTCGCGCCGGCCCCGATCGGGCCGGTCGCGCACCTGTTCGCCGAAGGCGCGCGGGCCACGGTCATGCTGACGCTGATTGCCGGATCGATCGGCGTGGTGCTGGGGGTGCTGGCCGGTCTCGGCAAGCTCTCGTCGTTCCTGCCACTGCGCTGGCTGTGCGATTTCTATGTCTGGCTGATGCGCGGCACGCCGTTGCTGCTGCAAATCCTGTTTGTCTGGCTGACCCTGCCGCAGATCCTGCCGGATTCGATCCAGGTCTCCGACTTTGCCTGTGCGGCGATTGCCCTGGCGCTGAACGTCGGCGCCTACAACACCGAATGCGTGCGCGCCGGCATCCTCGCCGTTCCGCAGGGGCAGGTAGAGGCGGCGCGGGCGCTGGGCTTGTCGCCGTTCCAGACCTTCATGGATGTCGTGTTGCCGCAAAGCATGCGCGTCGCCCTGCCGGCGCTCGCCAATAACATGGCCTCGCTGGTCAAGGACTCCTCGCTGGCCTATGCCATCAGCGTGGTCGAACTGACGATGGTCGGCTACCGCGTACAGGCCGAGAGCTACCAGCCGATCCCGGTCTTTCTGACGATTGCCGCGATCTACCTGATTCTTACCACGGCCTTCACGACCCTGACAGCGGCACTGGAAAACCAGCTGGATGTTGGTCGCAAACGCCAGGAATAGTCAGGAATAGTCCGCCATGAACACCCAGGCAAGCCATCGGCCGATCATCGAAGCGCGCAACGTCGGCAAGCGCTTCGGCAAATTCCAGGCGCTCAATGACGTGACCGCAACCTTTTACGAAGGCCAGGTCACGGCCATCATCGGCCCTTCCGGCTCCGGCAAGTCGACGTTCCTGCGCACCCTCAACCGGCTGGAAAAACATGACAGCGGATCGATCGTCGTCGATGGCATCACGCTCGACGACGACCTGCGCCACCTCGATGCGATCCGGCGCGAAGTGGGCATGGTGTTCCAGAGCTTCAACCTGTTCTCGCATCTGACGATCCTGAAAAATGTCAGCCTGGCGCCCATGCGGGTGCGCAAGATGTCGCGCGCCGCTGCCGAAGCGCGCGCGCTGACCCTGCTGGAGCGGGTCGGCCTGAAAGATCAGGCGCACAAGTATCCGGTGCAACTCTCCGGCGGGCAGCAGCAACGCGTGGCGATCGCCCGTGCGCTGGCGATGGACCCCAAGGTGCTGCTGTTCGACGAGCCGACTTCGGCACTCGACCCGGAAATGGTGAACGAGGTGCTGGCGGTCATGCGCGAGCTTGCCCACACCGGCATCACCATGCTGGTCGTCACCCACGAAATGGGTTTCGCCCGCGAAGTTGCCGACCGGCTGATTTTCTTCGACCTCGGCGTCATTCTCGAAGACACCACCCCGGCGAACTTCTTTCTCAACCCGAACCACGACCGTGCCAAGGCCTTTCTGTCGCAGGTGAAGCACGGTTATTGATGGCCCCCAGATCCCGCCCCGGGGCGGGGGTCGAAGTTTGTTCGCTGCGCTCATCAATGAACTCGACGTCAAATTGCGTATTTCACGTTAAATTGCGGGGGCCGGCCACCGGCCGCCGTGCCTGGACTCTCTCTCAATGACCCCTGACTTCCTTGCCACGGTGGTGTTGCTGCTGATCCTGCTGGATCCGCTCGGCAACATTCCCTTGCTGATCTCGCTGTTGCGCCCGCTGGCACCCGCGCGGCGGCAGTATGTCGTGCTGCGCGAAAATGCCATCGCCGCAGTACTTTTGATTGTCTTCGTCCTCATCGGTGACTGGCTGCTGGCTGCCTTGCGCCTTTCGCCCCCGGCGCTGGAGATTTCGGGCGGCCTGATTTTGTTCCTGATCGCGATGGGCATGGTCTTCCCGCGTCGCGGTCACGATGAGGCGGATGCCGAACGCGACGGCGAGCCGCTGATCGTGCCGATCGCCGTGCCGATGATCGCCGGCCCGGCCGCGCTGGCCATGGTGTTGCTGACGTCACACCAGCAGGGCACACATACGGTTTCCCTGGTTGGCGCGATTCTTGTTGCCATTGCCTTGAATACCAGCATTCTGCTGGCCGGCGAACGGCTCGCCCGTCTGTTCGGCAAACCCGGCCTGGCGGCAATGGAACGCCTGATGGGGCTGATCCTGACGACGATGGCTGTGCAGATGCTCATTTCCGGAATCAAGAGCGCCTTCCTGCTGCCTGCGCTGTGAGCCGGACCAGCGCCAACGCACTGCTGCTGCTGGCGGCCCTGATCTGGGGCACCACCTTCGTCGCCCAGCAGATCGGCATGCAGGACGTCGGCCCGCTGGCGTTTACCGGCATCCGCTTCCTGCTCGGTGCGCTGATCATTCTGCCGCTGGCCTGGCGGGAATATGCGCGCCTGGCGGCGCGCCAGGTGGCCATTGATCGGCACGATGTCCTGTCCTGGATCGGTTTGGGCGTGCTGCTGTTTTGCGGCGCCACCTTCCAGCAGATTGGCCTGCTCGACACGACGGTATCCAATGCCGGATTCCTGACGGCGCTTTACGTACCGATGGTGCCGCTGCTGGCCTGGATCATCGACCGGCACCGCCCGCATGCCGCGGTCTGGCCGGCGGCGCTGGGCAGCGTCTGCGGCACCTTCCTGCTCAGCGGCGGCGAGCTTGCCGCACTGACGGTCGGCGATTACTGGGTGCTCTCCAGCACGATCTTCTGGGCGGCGCACATTCTCTGGGTGGGGCGCCTGGCCATGAAAAAAGGCACGCCGATCCTGGTGGCCTTCAGCCAGTTCGTGACCTGCGGCGTGCTGGCCAGTATCGGTGCTGCCGCGACCGAAACAACCCAAGTGGCGGGCGTGGTCGCCGCGCTGCCGACGATCCTTTACAGCGGTCTGCTCTCGGTCGGGGTGGCCTTCACCCTGCAGGTGGTGGCGCAGCGCCACACGCGGGCGCCCGATGCCGCCATCCTGCTGAGCGCGGAAACCCTGTTTGCCGCCGGCGCCGGCGCGATCTTTCTTGGCGAGCGGCTGAGTGTTGTCCAACTGAGCGGCGGCGCGTTGATTTTCGCCTGCATCCTGTTCGTGCAGCTGGCACCGCTGATTATGGCCCGCCCAATTATGGCCCGCCCTCCCCCGGCCCCTCCCGCGCGGGAGGGGTGACTGTTGACTCGCTGCGCACGTTTGCTACGGGGCGCTCCCGTTCATGGTTTGGCGCGGATTGCGGCTGGCGCCGCGTGCCGTCTCGCCTTGGGGCGGCCCGGCGGCGAGACTGTTTGGTTAGGGTTACAGTTTTGAATCTGGAAAAAGCAGTTCACCACGGAGGACACGGTGATCACGGAGAAAAACCAGGCGTTACGAAATAAGGGAATATCGCCCGTTGGGTGCACCTGAGTATTCCGTGCTTGCGACGTTGCTCCGTGCTCTCGGTGGTGCGAACCGGTGTTTTTAGCGTGAAAGTCGGCGCTGGCGGGATGAAATGCCCCGCAGCGGGTACGGCGTTAAATCCACACCCGCCGCAGCGTTTGCGCCGGGCCGCCCCAAGCAAACGCGGCACGCGGCGCCTGCCGCAATCCGCTCCCAAGCTTGAATGGGGGCTCCCCGTAACAAACGAGCGCAGCGAGTCAACAGTCACCCCTCCCGCGAGGGAGGGGCTGGGGGAGGGCGGGCTTCAATTAGTGCTTGCATCCATCTCCGGTATAGAATGATTCGTCATGAAAACACCGAAACTAATTGCCATTGCCAGTGGCGCAGTGTTGCTGGTCATGCTCGTGCTCATGGGCGTGTTGCTGGCCAGTTTCGATGCTGCGCGGCTCAAGAACGAACTGACGGTGGCAGTGCAGGAGCACACCGGCCGCAAGCTGCGGATTGATGGTGATCTGTCGCTGAGTTTCTTCCCCAATGTTGGTGTGAAAATCGGCCGCGTGAGGCTCTCGGAGCGTGATGGGGACGATCATTTCGTGTCGTTCAACCGTGCCCGGGTCGCGGTGGCGGTACTGCCACTGTTTTCGCGGCAGGTGGTCGCCAAAACGCTAGACATCGACGGTCTCGATGTCACGGTGATCAAGCGGCGGGACGGCACCCACAACATCGATGACCTGATCGGCAAAGCGCCGGGCAAGAAAGCCGGGGTGTCCGCGGCGGATCCCCGTGGGACTGGCGGAAAAGCGCCCCCCGCCGCCGCCACGCCTTTGGTGCTCGCCATTGCCGGCATCAATGTTAGCGACGCGGTGCTGACCTGGCGCGACGAGCGTTCCGGCCGCACCGTGACGGTGGCCAAGCTCGACCTGAGTACCGGCGGGCTGACGCTCGATACCGCCCGCCGCACGGCGAGCCTGGCCGAGGTGACGCTGATCGCCCAGGGCAACACCGAAACGGCGGAGAGCAGCGCGGAGAACTTCGTGTTGCGGCTTGACGCCCCTAACCTGACGCTCTCTCCGGAGCACTCCAGCGGCCAGGCGGTGACACTGACGGCGCGCCTCGACAGTCGCGGGTACAGCGTTAACACCACCCTGGAACTGGCCGGCCTCGCGCTGCAAGCCGAGACGATTTCCGCGCGTGAATTGGCCATCAACCTCGACGCGCATTTTGCCTCCACCGCCGTGAAGGCGCGGCTTTCCGCACCGCTGGCGGTCAATCTGGCGAAGCAGGCTTTTGCAGTGAAGAACCTGGCCGGAGAGCTGACCATTGCCCATCCGCGACTGTCGATGAAGTCTTTGAAGCTGCCGCTCACCGGCAGTCTGGATGTCAATCTGAAAAAAGCCACCGCTGCGCTCAGCCTTGACACCCGGCTCGAAGACTCACCCATCGCCTTGCGCCTCGACATGCCGGAATTCGCCCCCTTGGCGCTGGTGTTCGATCTCGTGATCGACCAGCTCGATATCGACCGCTATCTGGTGGCCGGCGCGAAAAAGGGCGGACAAAAGGTGGCGCAGAAACCGGCCGGTGCCAAGCTCGATTTTTCAGCGTTGCGCGGGCACGATGTGCGTGGCACCGTAAAGATCGGCGCATTGCAGGCTGCGCAAGTGAAGATGCAGGACGTGCGCATGCAGGTGAAGCTGGACGATGGCCGTCTCGCTGTCGCGCCGCACAGCGCGAAACTTTATGGCGGCAGCCTCTCTGGCGCGCTGGCGATCGATGCCGAAAACAACCGCGTGCATCTCAAGCAAAGCCTGACCGGCGTGCAGATTCAGCCACTGCTGAAAGACCTCGCCAACCAGGACTTGTTGGCGGGGCGGGGCAACATCGCCGTGGATGTCGCCACCCAGGGCGACAGTGTCGATGCGATGAAACGGGCGCTGGCCGGCACCGCGAAGATCGCCCTGAAGGATGGCGCGATCAAGGGCATCAACCTGGCCCAGAGCTTGCGCGAACTGAAGGGGAAGCTTGCCAGCCGGCAGGATGTGTCCGAAGCGGCCAGCGCTGACCGGCAGACCGATTTCTCCGCACTGACAGCCTCATTCCGCATTGCCGACGGCGTCGCCCGCAACAGCGACTTGCAGGCCAGGTCGCCGCTGTTGCGCCTGACCGGCGCCGGCGACATCGACATAGGCAACCACCGGATCGACTATCTGGCCAAAGCCAGTGTGGTCGCCACCAGCCGCGCTCAGGGTGGCAAGGATCTCGCCCACCTCAAGGGGCTGACCATTCCGGTGCGCCTGCACGGACCGCTCGACAGTCCGGTCTGGAACATCGAGTTCGCCGGTCTGGCCGGCGATGCGGTGAAGGCCCGCGTGGAAGCATCCAGGCAGCAGGTCGAAGACAAGCTGAAGGGTTCGCTCAAAGGCCTGTTGCAGAACCGCTGAGTTCAGGCAAGATGCGCATCGGCATTGACCTCGGCGGCACCAAGATCGAGATTGTCGCGCTGGCCGACGATGGCACGGAACTGCTGCGCGAGCGCGTCCCGACACCGCGCGGCGACTATCCTGGCACGGTTGCGACGATTGCCGCGCTGGCCACTGGCGTAGAGGCAAAAGTCGGCGCTGGCAGGACGGCGGCAACCGTCGGCGTCGGCATTCCCGGTGCGGAATCGCTGGTGACAGGGCTGATCAAGAACGCCAACTCGACCTGGCTGATCGGCCAGCCCCTGCGCCACGACCTTGAAGGCGCGCTGGGCCGTCCGGTGCGGATCGCCAACGATGCCAACTGCTTTGCGCTGTCCGAGGCGACCGATGGGGCGGCGGCGGGCGCGGCGCTGGTGTTCGGGGTGATTCTCGGCACGGGGGTGGGCGGCGGCATCGTTGTCGATGGCAAGGTGCTGGTCGGCGCGAACGCCATCGCTGGCGAGTGGGGCCACAATCCATTGAGTGCCATGCCGGATGACGCCGCGCCGCGGCCGCTGTGTTACTGCGGCCGGCAGGGCTGCATTGAAACCTATTTGTCGGGCCCGGCGCTGGCGGCGGATGGCGGCGCCGACTCGGCAGCCGCCATGCAGCGCTATGAAGCGCGGCTGGCACGGGCGCTGGCGCAGGTCATCAACATCCTCGATCCGGAGGTAATTGTGCTCGGTGGCGGCCTGTCGAACCTCGACCGGTTGTATGATCGCGTGCCCCGGCTGTGGGGCGCGCAGGTGTTTTCCGATGTGGTTGCGACCCGGCTGGTGAAAAACCGCCACGGCGACTCATCCGGCGTGCGCGGTGCGGCATGGTTGTGGCCGCCGCTGGCGCCAGGCCGGACATAAAAATAATTCGGAGGAGGGTTGATTTGTCTCAAGTACTGTCACGCCAATCTGGCGATAGCATCTTTGATACCGATCTGGACGGTTTCGAAGCGGACGTCATCAAAACATCAATGACCGTGCCGGTCATCGCCGACTTCTGGGCCGAATGGTGCCCGCCCTGCGTTGCGCTCACCCCCGTGCTGGAGCGTGTGATCGTGGCGCTGGACGGCCGGCTCAAGCTCGCCAAGATCGAGGTCGATGACGGGGATAACATGAAGCTGGCCGGTCGATACGCCCTCAAGGGATTCCCGACGGTGCTGCTGTTCATTGGCGGCGAGATCAAGGGCCGCTTTGCCGGGGCGCGGGCGGGGCACTGGGTGAAAGCGTTTCTCGCCGAACACGGGGTCACTTGAACACGCCGCCGCCCTTCAACCTCTGGCAGCGCATTTTCGCGCCCTTTGCGGCGGGCTATTTCCTCTCCTATTTGCTGCGCAACGCCAATGCCGTCATCTCGCCGGAACTCAGGAGCGATCTCGGCCTTTCCGCCGCCGACCTGGGACTGCTGACTTCCGCCTACCTGCTCGCCTTTGGCGCCTTCCAGTTGCCGCTGGGCATCCTGCTCGACCGTTATGGCCCGCGTCGCGTCGAAGCTGCACTGCTGCTGTTTTGCGCGGCGGGTTGCGCGATCTTCGCGCTGGGCGAAAGCCTGCCGCAACTCACCCTGGGCCGCGCCCTGATCGGCCTGGGCGTTTCCGCCTGCCTGATGGCGAGCTTCAAGGCGTTTTCGCTGTGGTTTCCCGCTGAGCGGCAGGCCTCGCTGAACGCCGCGATCATGGCCGCTGGCGGCCTCGGCGCGCTGGCCGCCAGTTCGCCGCTCTCCGCGCTGATGCCGCTGCTCGGCTGGCGCGGCATCTTCTTCGCGCTGGCCGCGATTGCGCTCGTGGTCGCGGGACTGATCTACACCACGCCGGAAAAGGCGAGCGGCGTCGCAAAGGAAAGCCTCCGCAAGCAACTGGCCGGCTTGGCGGCCATCTTCGGCAGCCGCGCCTTCTGGCGTTTCGCGCCGCAGACCACCTTCATCGTCGGCGGCTTCATGGCCCTGCAGGGCCTCTGGGCGGTGCCCTGGCTGATGACGGTGAATGGCGCGACACGCGAGGTGGCGGCCTTTCATCTGCTGCTGATGGCCGGTGCGCAGCTTGCCGGTTTTCTCGCCATCGCCTTTCTCGTCACGCGGCTGGCACGGGCCGGTTTGCCGCCGGCGCGCCTGCTCGCCTTCGGCATGGGCGGCGGCCTGTTGGTCATGCTCGGCATCGTCCTCGATCTCGCCCCCACTTGGCTGCTCTGGCCGGCGCTGGGCCTGGTGTTTTCGGTGGGCAACCTCGCCTATGCGCTCCTGACCGGCGCATTTCCGCTCACGCTGGCCGGGCGCGCCAATACCGCACTCAACCTCGGCGCCTTCGTCGGCGCGTTCGGCATCCAGTGGCTGTTCGGCGTGGCGGTCGATGGTTTTCAGGGCCTCGGCATGGCCCCGGCCATGGCCTACCGCGCCAGCCTCGCCGGTCTGCTGGTGTTGCAGGCGGCGGGCTGGGGCTGGTTCATAATCGAGAGTCGGCGCGCTGCCAGAGCTGATTCCTGAGCAAGGGCAGTTGCACACCGTTAATCCGGCTGCACCACACACTCCGGTTATTCAAAATAGAGCTGCCGAAGACACGTCCCGCCCTGGGCCGGGAAACTAAGCGCGAACTTCCTGGGGCGCAGTGTCGAGTGCGTTGATGGCGCCATCCAGTGCACGTTCGAAAAGCGAAGTATCACGGGTAACGATACGGGCGGTATCTGTCTGCAAGCGATGTGCCAATGCCTCGGCTGTGATGGAGATGGCGCAGTTGGCGGCGTGATTGCTGAACAGAAAATATGCGCGACTGGGACTGACCCAGGTCAGGCGTTCGCGTCTGCTTTCACCATCGTCATCGACAAACTCGATCCAATCACCGCGCACCAGATTTTTGACATGCCGCACGCCGCTACCCCGTGCGCTGTTCTCGGCCGGCGCTGCCGTTTCAGGGAATGACACTTCTTCAAGATGAAAGCCGTGATCCTCGGAATGGGCGACCAGCAGCGTGGGCACCGGGGCGGTCACTTTAGGTACGGCAGGTACCGGTGCCGGGCTGAGCGCGCGCTTGTCACCACGCAGTACGGCCAGGTGCAACTCGACCAGCGCGTCCATGAAAAGGCAGCGTGTATCCATGGCAGTGCCGACCAGGTCCATCCCCTGATTCAAGCCGCTCAGGAGTTTGGGCAACCTGGCCGCATGGTTTCTTCGTTCTGCGGCGTCTTTCTGCGGAGCAACGCTCCAGACAAGCTCCGCCGCAATGCGTTCAGCATCATGATACTCGGCACCGTCGGTACCTGATCTGAGGGCATGGTTCTGCAGTACCTCACGCCACTGGTCGAGCAAAAACTGTTCGATCGTGGCGGGTAAAGGGTTGGCGAGCAATGGTGCAAGCGAAAGATTGACGGTTTGCCGGGCAACGGATTGCCGCTCGCGCTGCAAGAGCAACTCTTCTTCCTTGCGCTGCACGACTGCAGCGACGACGCGACTGGCTTCGGCCTCCATCGCCTCGTGCGCGGAGACGAAAGCAGCCAGTTCGGTGATTGCGATACCAAAGATATCGGCATTTTGATCAAAGGTGCCCTGAATGCGCTCGACGAGTTGCAATAACTCGACGTAAAACGGATCGCCCTCATTAACGGTTTTTCCCCAGCGGATGGAAATGCCGGAAATGCTATCGAGAAAGCGGCGCGCCGGATGACTGCGTTCGGTAAAGAACTGCTGATCAAGCATCGCCAACTTGAGCACCGGAATCTGCAAGCGGCTAACCAGGCCCTTGACGGCATTCGGAACCCTTTCGTCGTCAAAGATCAGATCGAAGAGCATCGCGACGATGTCCAGCGTGATGGCCTCAAGGGGCTTTATCTGGCGCGCGGCGTCACTGTCGCGGGCAATGCGCACGAGGTTGGTCAACTCGCCCGGCGGACCCGCTGGAACGGTCTGGAGCGCTTGCAGCGACTCGAGCAAGGCGGCACTCACGGCCACCATATCGTCGGGTGACAGGATTTCCCCGCCCCCACTGCCACCACTGCCGCCACCCGCCTTGCCAGCGGAACCACTTCCCGTATTGCCGGCGTCCGTCATCCGGTTGGTGACGGGGTTGCCACCCCCCACTGCGGTGGAGCGCGCCTGTGCCAGACGCTGCAGCGTACCCAGGATATTGGCGGGATCAGACGCGACTGCCCTGCCGCCCTTTGCCGCTACGGGACGATAGTTGCGCTTCAACTGGGGCAAAATACCCGCGTCGATCAGGCTCTCGTTGACCGCGCGGTACAGTTGCGGTAATTCCGCACGAAGATGAGGTTCAATCTGGCGCAGCAGCAATGTATGCCGATCTTGATCGGCATACATTGCTGCGCAACCGGCCCAGACAGCTGCGCACACTGCTGACGGGCCAAGTTGATTGCCCCACGCGTCGTGCTCCTCAAGCCCGAGTAGATGAGCAATGCGCAGGTCAAAAGCGTAAGTTTCTTCGCTGCACGCCTCGTTAATACGCCCGGCGAACTCACGGCGGACGATTTGCTCAGTGATTTCATCGTCGCTGACCAACTGCATTTGCGAAAGATGAGGCTCTATGAACTCTTCAGTGGCAAGCAGGCTGGTCGCCTGCAGTTGCCGACCGAGTTCGTCGCGAAATGCTGCCGCCAGCTTCTCCCAGTCCTGTTGCACATCTGTGCGCATGTGCAGATATTTCCTTTGCTCGGTACTGTCCCGGGTCGAATTGATCAAGGAGAGCAATTCCTCGGCAATCAGCGGGCCAAGCTCATCGAACAACGCGCCCAGGTCGTGCTCCAGAAAATCGCGGCCTTCGCGCAGCAGTCTTTGGGAGATATGCGGGTCGATATCAGTCAAGGTATGTTGTACGACAGGGTATGTTGTGCGACAGGGCTACAGGGGGCTGACGGTTGATTTTCACATAAAAAAGTGCTTACTTTTACTGTTTCGGGCCAGGAGGCGTTAACTTGAACAAGCTTTGCCACAAATTCAGAAGTGCAGCGTCAGCCTGATGCTGACGCCGATGCAATTGCTCGATCGGCTGGCGGCGCTGATTCCACCGCCGCGGCTTCTCCGCCAGCGGGTGTACCCGCAACCGCCGCCGTCCCCATCAACGCGGCGGTCCGGCTGCCGCCGTCCCGCGCCAGTCCCGCAAAAGGGATTCCCTCCGGTCACGCCGACTTTCAGAACTCCTGCGGATCGACATCCAGATGCCAGCGCAGCTCGCGCGGGGTTTTTAAGGCATACAGCTGCGTCATCCAGCCGGCGAGAAAGCTTTGCAGCGCCGGGCGACTCCGCGATTCGACCAGCAACTGGGCGCGTTCGCGGTTCTTTAGGCGTGCCAGGCGCATTGGCACCGGGTCGTAGAGCATGATGTCAGATGTGCCGGGCGCTTCGGCGACGGCGACGGCCGTGCCCAGAAATTCGAGCGCTTGCGCAATTTCGGGCGCTTCGGCGCGCAGCAGCGCCTGAAAGGCGAAGGGCGGGAAGCTGGCGGCCTGGCGTTCGGCCAGTTGTTCGTTGGCGAAGGCGGCGTAATCGTGGTCGATCAGGGCGCGATAGAGCGGGTGGTCGGGGTATTCGGTCTGGATCAGCACCGCGCCGGGCAGATGGGCGCGGCCGGAGCGGCCGCCCACCTGCATCAATTGTGAGAACAGGCGTTCTGGTGCGCGGAAATCGGCGGCGAACAGGGCGGCATCGGCGCCGACCACGCCGACCAGCGTGAGTTTGGGAAAGTCATGCCCCTTGGCGAGCATCTGGGTGCCGACGAGTATGTCGGCTTCGCCGGCATGGATGGCGGCCAGCAGGGCGTGCCATTTCTTCGGCGAATCGGCCGAGTCGCGGTCGATGCGCAGGATGCGTGCCGTCGGAAAGCGCTCGATCAGGGAGGCCTCAAGCCGCTGGGTGCCGCGCCCGAAGGGTTGCAGATCGAGGTTGCCGCAGTCGGGGCAGGACTGCGGGATGACCACCTCAAGCCCGCAATGGTGGCAGATCAATGCCCCCCCCGACGGTCTCGCTCCGCTCGCCCCTCCCCCCGAGGGGGCGAAAAGCGCTTGGGGCGGCCCGGCGCGCTTTTCCCGCCGATCGGCCAGGTGCAGCACCATATTCGCAGCGCAGCGCCGGCAGTGCGAGATCCAGCCGCAGGCGGGGCAGGCCAGCACGGGGGCGTAGCCGCGGCGGTTGAGGAAGAGCAGGCTTTGCTCACCCTTCTCCAGGCGCGCGCCAACGGCGGCAATCAGTGCGGCGGAAAGCCCGTCCTGCAATTTCTCCTTGCGCGTGTCGACCGTGGCAACGGTCGGCATGGCGGCGGCGACTGCGCGCAGTGGCAGATCGAGTTTCGTGTAACGGCCGGCTCCGCCGCCGGGCCGTCCCAAGGCGGGGCTATTCAACAAATCGGCGCCGCGTAGCGGCGAACACCCGTCACCCCCTCGCGAGGGGGGGGTGAGTGGGACGGGCCTTGGCTGTGCGTGGTGGAAGGTTTCCAGAGAAGGGGTGGCGGAGCCCAGCACGATGGGAATGTCGCGCTGCTTGGCGCGAAAAATGGCGACATCGCGTGCCGAATAGCGCAAGCCGTCCTGCTGCTTGAAGGAGGCGTCGTGCTCTTCATCCACGACGATGAGGCCTAGTGCCGGCAGCGGCATGAACACCGACAGTCGCGTACCCAGCACGATGGCGGCGCGTCCTTCGAGGGCGGCGAGGAAGGCCCGGGTGCGCGCCGCGTCGCCGACGCCGCTGTGGGCCGAAACGATGTGTACGCCGGGGAAGCGCGCGCTGACGCGGGATTCGAGCTGTGGTGTCAGGGCAATTTCCGGCACCAGCATGAGCGCCTGGCCGCCGCGCTCCAGCACCGCGGCGATGGTGCGCAGATAAACCTCGGTCTTGCCGCTGCCGGTGACTCCATGCAGCTTGTAGGTCTTGAAGCCGGATGCCGCGTTGATCTAGTAGATTGCAAATGATTTATCCGGCTTGGCTTCTGGCAAAGTCGTCGTGACCGAAGGGAATCCCTTTTGCGGGATTGGCAAGACGGCGCCAGCCACGTTGTTGG
>JAUXOM010000146.1 GCA_030682175.1 Rhodocyclaceae bacterium | reverse complement strand
CACCATCAACCCGAAGCAACTGCGCGCACTGGCTCTGATTCAAACGATTCGCTCGTAGTCAGAAAACCAAACCGTGATTCAACGACAACTTATTGAATCAGCGTAGAAACTCGGTTCAGACAGGGGCGAACTTCAGGTTAGGAGCAGCATGTCTTGGCGACGCGATTTGCTTCCCTTCAGCACGACCGTTCCGGCTCGCCAGTCAATGTCATTGAGCATGAGTTGTGCGATTTCGCAGGAGCGCAGCCCCAGATCAAGCGCGCAGCGCACGATAGCGTAGCTACGCTTGGGCGACCGAAAATCGGGAGTGAAGGAGTTCAGCAGTCGATCGACTTCGTCCGGTTTGAGCGCTCGCGATAAAAATGCCAGTTTCCAGCAGGCGGGCGACGATATGACTGCCGTCAATCTGGTCAGCTCGTGTCCCGGTATTTACTCGTCGTTCAACGTGAGCATGAAAGCCACGATATCGTCGATTTCCTGTTCGCTCAGACCCAGCTTGCCCATTTCATCGGTATTCAGGTTGCGGCGGATTTCCGGCTTGGGCCAGCAACCCTGGGCCAGCGCGTCGGCCTCGCTGACATCGCCCTTGCAGGCCGGCCTGATGTCGCGATCGTTGTAGAACGCCACCGTGCCGCGCAAGGTCTTGAAGTAGCCATTGTGCATGTAGGGGGCGGTCTTGGCGATGTTGCGCAACGTCGGCACCTTGAACTTGCCGTCTTCCGCGCGCTGCTTGACGAAGCCGCCCAATCCCCTGTCGACGAACTTGGCGCCTTGCGGGTTGAACTTCTTGTCCTGCCCGTAAAACGGATTGTCGGGATTGCGCGGCACGCCCAGGTTGTCGTAGGTGAAGTCGGTAAACAGCGGCGGCTCGCCCTTGGGGCCGCGCTGGCTGGGATGACAGGCCGCGCAGTTGCCTTTTTTCTCGTCCTCGTAGAGTTGCAGGCCGCGCAGTTCCTGCTCGGTCAGTTGCCCCTTGCCGGCCAGCCAGGCGTCATAGCGTGAAGTGAAGGGCTGAAACTCGGGGGTGCGCTCGAAGGCGGCGATGGCGGCGGCGATATGGTCGTAGGCGCGATTCACGGAAACCAGCGCCCCCTTGCCGAAAACGGCATCGAACTGATCCGCATAAGCGGCGCGGCGTACCTTTTCGACGACGGCGCGCTTGCTCGGGTTGGCCATTTCGACCGGATTGAGGAAGGGTCCCTGGGCCTGTTCTTCGAGCGTCGCGGACCGACCATCCCAGAACTGTCCCCCGACGTAATGTTTTTCCTTGGGGTCGAAATGGAATTTCGGCGAGAAAGCCATGTACATCGCCGTGGGGGTGTTGCGATTGCCGAAGCGCTCGGGGTGAACCCCCTTCGAAGTCGGCCTGGCGGTATCGGGATCGGTGAAGGCAGCGCCAGGGGCATGACAGGTGGCGCAGGACTGGCCGGCCGGCTCGGAGAGCGCGGTATCGAAAAACAGCACGCGGCCGAGCTGGACCTTGGCATCGAGCGAGGCATCCGCGGCAAACACCGCGAGCGGCAGAATCGCGCAGGAAAGGATCAGCATCAGGCGGCCGGGAGTGAATGTATTTTTCATGATTTGGTTGACGGGTCGGGGGAATCGATGACGAGTGTATTAAGCCAGGCAGATTTTATACTTCGCCCTGCTCCGTCCGACTCGATGCGGTGCGTCAATTTGTCGCAAGAACTGCGTCGCCATACACCGCCGTTCCGCCAGTCCCACGGGAACTCCCTTCGGTCACGCCGATTTTTGGCAAACCACGCCCCGCGCCAACACCATGTCGCCTCGGGTCTTTTTTTCCGGACTCGCGCTGATCAAATCCATGCGCCGCGGATTGACGATGACGCGTTACGCTGGCGCAGCCTTTCTGCAGGCGCATGGCGTTGATCCTGACTTTCATGGCGGCAGACACCACCCCTGATGATGAAACCTGATAGGGGTAGAGAAAGGCTCTCGCCCTCCCCTCCCTCCGAACCGTGCGTGCGGTTCTCCCGCACACGGCTCTCCAGTCGGTGGTTTCAACATCGTGATTGGCTCGCCAAGGTATGAGCTCCAGCCAAAGTGAAGAGCCCA
>JAUXOM010000129.1 GCA_030682175.1 Rhodocyclaceae bacterium | reverse complement strand
GAAGCGGCGCGCCTGGCGGCGGCCGCCGGCGTCGATTTCAACAAGGTGTGGCAGGCGCTGCAAGGCGGCTCGGCAGGTTCGCGCGTCCTCGAATTTTTCGGCGCCAAGATGGCGGCGCGCGATTTCGCCCCGGGCGTGGTGGCGCGCCTGCACCACAAGGACTTCGTCATGGTAATGGCCGAGGCGACGCGCCAGGGTGTGCCGCTGCCGGTTGGCGGCACGGTGATGCAACAGCTCGACGGGCTGATGGCGGCGGGCTGGGGCGCCGAAGATACGTCGCGCTTGTTATGCGTGCTTGAAAGGTCGTAAGGCCCGCTGCCCCGCCCTGGCGCGGAGAGCTAACAGCTTATCGATTGTCGGTGGTGGGGGCGCCATCGGCGGTCTGGCCTTCGTCCTCCCGCTGCGCGGGTTGATCCGTTTCCGGCAGGCGGCTTGCCAATACCTTGTCGACGCGCTTGCCATCCAGATCGACTACTTCAAGCCGCCATTTTTCCCATGTGGTGGCCTCGCCGGTCTGTGGTAAATGTTCGAGCAGCCACATCATGAGTCCGCTCAAGGTGTGATAGCGGCCCTTGTCCTCCTCCGGCACTTCTTTAAGTCCCAGTTTGTCCTTTAATTCCTGTATTGGAATCAGTCCGTCAAGCAGCCACGAACCGTCTTCGCGCTGCACGGCCCAGGCATCTTCCTGATTGAGCGGCTTGAACTCTCCGGTCACGGCTTCCAGAACATCCTGCAAAGTCACCAGTCCCAGCACTTCGCCATATTCATCCACCACCAGGACCATCTGGGCGCCCGATGCGCGAAAGTGGCCCAGCAGGTCCATGCCGGTCAAGGTTTCCGGGACGAACACCGCTGGCTGCAGCTGCGCTGTAAGATCGGTCTGTTCCCCCTTGAGCATCTGATTGAGCAATTGTCTGGCGTTGACCATGCCGAGCACGTCATGCAGACCACTCCGACAGACCGGGAAGCGCGAGTGATCGGATGCGGCAATCCTTTGCATGTTCTCTTCCCGTGACCGGGCGACATCCAGATAGACGATAGCGGCCCGCGGAATCATCAGCGAGGCAATCTGCCGATCATCGAGCCGGAAGACGTTGCGCACCATCTCGTGCTCCTGTTGCTCGATCACGCCGGATTCCGATCCTTCCTCGATCATGGCGTGAATTTCCTCCTCGGTGATGCCTTGCCCTGCCAGTTCGCGTTGTCCCATCAAGCGCAGCAGGGCCTCGGTGGAAATCGAGAGCAGCCAGACGAACGGCCGCGTAAAGAGCGCCAGGAACTGCATCGGTCTTGCCACCAGGCGGGCGATGCTCACGGGATTGAACTGGGCGATGCGCTTGGGAACCAGTTCGCCGATCACGATGCTTATATAGGTGATGACAGTGACGACCAAAGCCGTCGCGACGATCTTGCTGACGTCCTCATCCATGCCCATGCCCTGTAGCCAGGCGGCGAACGGCCCGGCCAGAACGGCTTCGCCGACAATGCCGTTGAGGATGCCGATCGAGGTAATGCCGATCTGAATGGTGGAGAGGAAGCGCGTCGGCTCGTCATGCAGCTTGAGCGCGATAGCGGCAGCGCCGTCGCCATCCTCGGCAAGCTTGGCCAGCCGGTTGCGCCGCGCGGTGACCAGAGCGATTTCCGACATGGCAAAGGCGCCGTTCAGAAAAATGAGGGCGATTAAGAACAGGATTTCCATGATGCGCTCCAGAGGACATTCAATATCGCGGGGTTCGCAGAGGCGAACGAAACCGCACCGAGACCCGTTGCGGGACGCCGGAGGGGAAAACTTGACATGGAAGCTTGAAGATTGATCTGGCCAAACCCGGTTGGCAGATCGCCGCTACTGGCGGCAAGGACTAAACGTTCACGGCGCAGTGTGCGCGGAGAAATGTGATCAGGCGGTGGGCGACTATGCATAGCGCGGAGCAAAAGCCCCGCATGGCCTTTCTTGCTGTGAAGGGCCAGATATTGTCCATGAATTTCGCACGGACGTCACTGTCGGGTTGAAAGTGAAAGTGCGCGCAAAGACAGGGCTGATGGTTTAGAGTTCCGGCTCTCCACCGGATGATCCGCCAATATGAACCCCTTGCCTTCTCGACTGCCGCACGTCGGCACCACCATCTTTACCGTCATGTCGCGGCTCGCCAGCGAACATGGGGCGATCAACCTGTCGCAGGGTTTCCCCGATTTTTCGCCGCCACCGCTGTTGCTGGAACGCGTTGCGCATCATATGGCGACCGGTGCAAACCAGTATCCGCCCATGGCGGGCGCGCTGCCGTTGCGCGAGGCCATCGCCGAAAAACTGGTCGCCTGTTACGGCGCCCAGTACGACGTCGAGAGCGAGATCACCGTCACAGCCGGCGCCACGCAGGCGCTGTACACCGCCATCACCGCCTGCGTGCGGCCGGGCGACGAGGTCATCGTCTTTGCGCCCGTTTATGACAGCTATCTGCCGGCGATTGCCTTGCAGGGCGGCACGGCGCGCGTGATCAATCTTTTGCCGCCGGCCTTTCGCCCGGACTGGAAAGCGGTGGCCGCCGCGATCAATGCCCGGACGCGCATGATCATCCTGAACACGCCGCACAATCCCACCGGCACGGTGTGGACGGCGGACGACATGGCGCAACTGGCAGCGCTGGTGCGCAATACCGACATCGTGCTGCTGGGCGACGAGGTGTATGAGCACATCGTCTTCGCCGACAGCCCGACCGGCGGACGCCACGAGAGCCTGGCGCGCTACCCGGAACTGCGCGAGCGCAGCTTCGTCGTGTCGAGCTTCGGCAAGACCTTTCATATCACCGGCTGGAAGATCGCCTACTGCGCGGCACCGACAGCGCTGATGGCCGAGTTCCGCAAGGCGCACCAGTTCATCGTGTTCACCGTCCATCATCCGTCGCAACTGGCGCTTGCCGATTTCTTGCGCGCCGATCCGGGCTTTGCGGCGGGACTCGCCGAGTTCTACCGGGCCAAGCGGGATTTCTTCCGCCAGCAACTCGCGGCTTCGCGCTTCGAACTGCTGCCGTGCGACGGCACCTATTTTCAGCTGGTGCGCTACGAAAAAATCAGCGGCATGTCCGACAGCGAATTCGTGCGCTGGCTCACCATTGAAAAGGGTGTCGCCGCGATTCCCGTTTCGGCCTTCATGCCGGATGGCAGCGACCACGGCCTGATCCGCTTCTGTTTCGCCAAGCACGAATCGACGCTGGCGGCGGCCGGCGAAAAACTCAGGGCAGTGTAGTGATGTAGGAATGGCGCCGTACCGCCAGCGCCGACTTTACCGCTTTGCCTCGGCAGTCTCGCCGCCGGGCCGCCCCAAGGCGAGATGGCACGCGGCGTCAGACGCGTTAAGCCGCGTAGCGGCGACACCCTGTGCCACCTGGGCTGACCCTTTGACGGTATCTTCAAACTCGTCCTCCAGAAGGATGTTGTAGGAAGCGCGCACGACGGCGTAGATCCCGGTTACGGCATTACCCAACTGGATTATTTTGGGCGGCCTGTCATTGGTAACGACAGGGCTGGCCTGGTCAGGTTGCTGGACAGCCGGTTTGCTCCTATTGCACAGTATCCATCAGGACTCTGGAAACACGGCGGAGGACAACCATCAGACGATCACCGCCCTCCGCGTCAAGCCTTACTTCTTGAGGAACGCGGCGACCTTGGCGGCATCGCCGGTGGGTTCGCCGACGGTCACCAGCCCGAGCGGACGAATCATGGCGGTGGTCTTGATCGCCTTGGCTTCACCCGCGCCGGTCTTCATGTGCGTGTTGGCAGCCATGCCGAAGCCACCCTTGTCCTTGGAAACCAGGGCGATGGTGTCTTTCGGGGAAGTGGATTCCTTGGCGGTTTTCACATAGTCCGCGCCGCCCATGATGGCGCGCTTGAAGAACTGGCCGGGGGCGAGCGACGGTTCGGTGGTGATGACCTGGATCGGCAGGTCGGGGCCACCGACATCCTTCCAGTTGACGACCTTGCCGGTGGCGATGTCCTTCGCCTGGTTCCTGGTCAGCGCGGAAATCGGGTTGCTCTTGTGCACGATCACCACCAGTTCGTCGGTGCCGATCTTGGTGAAGAACAGGTTGTCCGGCACCTTGACGTCACGGCCCGCCGCTTCGGCCGCCTTTTTGGCAGCCTTGATCGATTCGCCCAGCGTGTCGCCCACGGCGGCCACCGTCACCTTGCCTTCGAGCAATTCGAACATGCCCTTGCCGGTACCGTTGCCGTTGAATTTGATGTCCACCCCGGTGGCTTTCTTGATGGTGGCGAGGTTCGGTTCGATCACTTCACTGTAGGGCGTGGTGCCGCCCGAAATATTCAGGGTTTGGGCCCAGGCCGGAGCGGCGATGGCTGCGGACATCAACAGGGCGATAGCAATGGATTTGCGTGGATTCATGACATCTCCTTTATGCAAGACAGACAGATTTGCAAGCACGTCGGGCGAAGCCGAAAATATGTCTCAAGTTATACTAACGCATATCCCTGATGATTGGTTAATAAAAACTTATGCGAATCATTCGGCAAGAAATAACGTGCATGTCATTGGCTGTTCGCTCACCCCGGCAGGCGCAGAGCGCATTTGCCTGCCGGGCCCATGACATCACCGGCTGATAGGTTTGTAGCGCAGACGATGGGGCTTGGCGCCTTCCTCGCCAAGGCGCTTGCGCTTGTCCTCTTCGTATTCCTGATAGTTGCCGGCGAAGAAATTCCATTGCGAATCACCTTCGCAGGCGAGGATATGGGTGCAGATGCGGTCGAGAAACCAGCGGTCGTGGCTGATCACCATCACGCAGCCGGCGAACTCGAGCAGGGCGTCTTCGAGCGCGCGCAGGGTTTCGACGTCGAGGTCGTTGGAAGGCTCGTCGAGCAGCAGCACGTTGCCACCAGCAATCAGCGTCTTGGCCAGATGCAGGCGGCCACGTTCGCCGCCGGAAAGATTGCCGACCTGCTTGCCCTGGTCGCCACCCTTGAAGTTGAAGCGGCCGATATAGGCGCGGCTGGGGGTTTCGAACTTGCCGACGGTGAGAATGTCGGCGCCACCGGAAATTTCCTCGAACACGGTTTTCGTGCCGTCGAGCGCATCGCGTGACTGGTCGACATAGGCCAGTTTCACCGTGCTGCCAACGTCGACTGTGCCGCTGTCGGGCTGTTCCTTGCCGGTGATCATGCGGAACAGCGTGGACTTGCCGGCGCCGTTGGGACCGATGATGCCGACGATGGCGCCGGGCGGCACCGCAAACGACAGCTTGTCGATCAGCAGGCGATCGCCATAGGCCTTGCTGACGCCGTCGAAGCTGATGACCTCGTTGCCGAGGCGTTCGCCGGGCGGGATGAAAATTTCCTGCGTCTCGTTGCGCTTCTGGTGTTCGGTGGAGGACAGTTCCTCGAAGCGGGCGATGCGCGACTTCGATTTGGCCTGGCGCGCCTTCGGGTTGCTGCGCACCCAGGCCAGTTCCTCTTTCATGGCCTTCATGTGGGCGTCGATCTGTTTCTGCTCGGTTTCCAGTCGCGCTTCCTTCTGCTCCAGCCACGAGGAATAATTGCCCTTCCAGGGAATGCCGTGGCCGCGGTCGAGTTCAAGGATCCACTCGGCGGCGTTGTCGAGGAAGTAACGGTCGTGGGTGACGGCGACGACGGTGCCGGGAAAGCGCACGAGGAACTGTTCGAGCCACTCGACCGATTCGGCGTCGAGGTGGTTGGTCGGTTCATCGAGCAACAGCATGTCGGGCCTGGACAGCAACAGCCGGCACAGCGCGACGCGGCGCTTCTCGCCGCCGGACAAGGGGCCGATCCTGGCGTCCCACGGCGGCAGGCGCAACGCATCGGCGGCAATTTCAAGCTGGGTTTCGCTGTCGGCACCGGACACGGCAATGATCGCTTCGTACTTGGCCTGTTCCTCGGCGAGCTTGTCGAAGTCGGCGTCCGGCTCGGCGTAGGCGGCGTAGATTTCCTCGAGCTTCTGCTTGGCTTCCATGACCGCGCCGAGGCCGGCTTCGACCTCCTCGCGTACCGTCTTGTCCGGATCGAGTTGCGGTTCCTGCGGCAGATAGCCGATGGAGATGCCGGGCAGGTGCTGCACCTCGCCTTCGTAATCCTTGTCCGCCCCGGCCATGATGCGCAACACGGTGGACTTGCCGGAGCCATTGAGGCCGAGCAGGCCGATCTTGGCGCCGGGAAAGAACGAGAGGGAGATGTCCTTGATGATTTGACGCTTGGGGGGAACGATCTTGCTCACGCGGAGCATCGACATTACATATTGGGCCATGAATCAGAATCCAGTGAAAAGAAAATCGAGGGCGGCGAGAATTTCCTCGCCTTGGGTGGAGAGGTTGGCGACGGGGGCTTTCAACAGCCGGCGTTTGATGGCCGCGAGCTCCTGGGTCATGACCACGAGGCGCTGGCCATCGACGGTGACAGTGGGGTTCAGGCGCAACACGGGAATCTGGTCGATGACTTTCGGCAAGCCGAGCGGAGCGACGACCGTGGTCGGCATGTCGCCGAGCAGACCAGCCTGCAACTCCAGCAGATAAGGGAAGCCCTTGGCGGCGGCATTGGGGTTCAGGTAAACGTCCAGATGAGCCATCAGAACAGGCGCATCCCGTCGCTCCACAAACCGTCGCGTTCGATATGGCGGTTGTAGGCTTCGATGGCAGCGCGGTTTTCTTCCAGCCAGCGGCGTTCCTTTTCCTTCTTTACGACCTCGGCCAGCGCGGTCTCCAGCGTCTGCGAGAGGTTGATCTTGTAGGCGCGCGCCTCTTCGAGCAGGTCGGCACGCACGCTGAGGTTGGCGGCTTTCTTGGCGGTGCTCATGGCAAAATCCTTTGTTATCGATGCGCATATATTAAGCGCATGCCAGTTGCGCGTCAATGCAAAAGTCGGCGCAGCCTCTTCGGGCCGCTTCCGGCCTGACGGCCTCCCTGCTGCGGGACGGCGGGTGACGGCCGACAAGTGCGGAAATTCACCTTGACCTGATTGTTGTTGTTGAAACGGCTGCTGCACTCTGAGACCCCCCAAGCCCAATCAAACTACTCGGCCTTATGTGGAGCTCCACATAAGGCCGAGTACCTTAAGTTCGCCGCCATGCTGGCGATGGTCTCTTCATGGCACATAACCGCCGTACCCCATGCGGGGCATTTCATCCCGCCAGCACCGACTTTCAGGCCGGTTCGATCGTGGCGATCAACGCGCCCTCATTGACGGTATCGCCTTCACTAACCTGAAGTTCGCCCCTGTCTGAACCGAGTTTCTACGCTGATTCAATAAGTTGTCGTTGAATCACGGTTTGGTTTTCTGACTACGAGCGAATCGTTTGAATCAGAGCCAGTGCGCGCAGTTGCTTCGGGTTGATGGTG
>JAUXOM010000056.1 GCA_030682175.1 Rhodocyclaceae bacterium | reverse complement strand
CGCTCGATCAGTCCGGTGATCGACTCTTTCTCCGCCATTTCTCGCTCCCAAAATGCGCGAGTAAACGTGATTTCAACAGGGTTTACAACCCCTTGTCGTAAGGGGCTGACTGTTAACGACTTTTCATGCTCCGGCCCTGCGAACTTCGACTACCCCGGCGCACTGCAAACGCTGCGGGCACTGCAGGGGCAGCCGCCGAAAAACTGACACGGCGCGGAAAGTCGGCGCTGGCGGGACGGCGCCTTTCGACCTATCTTGTCGGTAGGCAATCATTTTCGGGAGGGGAGGGGATGGCGCAATCCGCTCGAAGCCTTTTGCTGCCCGAGCTGCGGCGGCAGCGGGAAAAGGTGCGCAAATGAATTCGGCAATCCAGTGGGAAACCTTTCCGCACGAGGCTGATATCGGCGTGCGCGGCCGCGGCGCCACGCTGGCCGAGGCCTTCGTCGGCGCGGCCCTGGCCATGACATCGGCGATCTGCGATCCGGCAAAAGTCGGCGCTGGCGAGACGGCGCACATCGAATGCACGGCGCCCGACGACGAGCAGCTGCTGGTCGACTGGCTGAATGCGCTGGTCTATGAGATGGCGACGCGGCGCATGCTGTTCGCGCGCTTTGATGTCGTCATCGAGAACCATCGCCTGGTCGCCACGGCATGGGGCGAAGCGGTGGATGTGGCGCGGCACGAACCCGCGGCGGAGGTCAAGGGCGCGTCGTTCTGCGAACTGGCGGTGCGGCAGCAGGCGGATGGCCAGTGGCTGGCGCAATGCATCGTTGACGTGTGAGGACAACATGGACCTGAACAAACTGAGACAACGCGGCGAATTCGAATGGGAGCTGCCCAAGTCCGGCCGCATGCGCGTGCCGGGGGTGATCTTCGCCTCGCGCGAGCTCGTCCTGGCGATGGACGAGAAGGTGGCCGAGCAGGTGGCCAACGTCGCCGGGCTGCCGGGCATCGTCGCGGCGTCCTATGCGATGCCCGATGCCCACTGGGGTTACGGCTTTCCCATCGGCGGCGTCGCCGCCTTCGCTGCCGAAGACGGCGGCGTGGTCTCGGCCGGCGGCGTCGGCTTCGACATTTCCTGCGGGGTGCGCACCCTGCTGACCGGGCTCAAGCGCGCCGACATCGCGGCGCAGCAGGCGCGCCTCGCCGACCTGCTGTTTGCGCGCATTCCCGCCGGCGTCGGCAGCACCGGCGGCATCCGCCTCGACGCGGCCGGCATGACGGCGATGCTCAAGGGCGGCGCGCGCTGGGCAGTGGGGGAAGGCTACGGACTGGCCGCCGACCTCGCGCACATCGAGGAGCACGGCTGCGTCGCCGGGGCCGACCCGGACGCCGTCTCCGAGCAGGCCAGAAAGCGCCAGCGCGACGAGATGGGCACGCTGGGCTCGGGCAACCACTACCTCGAGGTGCAGGAGGTGAGCGAGATCTTCGACGCGGCTGCCGCCAGTGCCTACGGACTGGTTGTCGGCGACGTGGTAGTGAGCATCCACTGCGGTTCGCGCGGGCTCGGCCACCAGATCGGCACCGACTACCTGCGCGAGATGGTCATCGCCGCGCCGGCGGCCGGCATCGCACTGCCCGACCGTGAACTGGCCTACGCCCCCATCCAGTCGGCGCTCGGCCAGCGCTATCTCGGCGCCATGCGCGCCGGCATCAACTGCGCTTTGGCCAACCGGCAGATCCTCACCCACCTGGCGCGCCAGGCCTTCGCCGCCGTGTTCCCCGGCGCGCAGCTGCCCCTCCTTTACGACGTCTCGCACAACACCTGCAAGGAAGAAACACACCGGGTCGACGGCCAGCAGCGCCGGCTGTTCGTGCATCGCAAGGGCGCGACGCGGGCGTTCGGGCCGGGGCATGCCGAACTGCCGCCGGAATACGCCAAGGTCGGGCAGCCGGTGCTGATCGGCGGCAGCATGGGCACGGCTTCGTACATCCTCGCCGGCGCCGCCGCCGCGGGAAGAAATGCGGAAGAACGTGCCTTCGGCTCGGCCTGTCACGGCGCGGGCCGCGCCATGAGTCGCCACGAGGCCGTGCGCCGCTGGCAGGGCCGCGCGCTGATCGACACGCTCGCCGCGCGCGGCATCCTGATCCGCAGCCCGAGCGCCCGCGGCGTCGCCGAGGAAGCGCCGCTCGCCTACAAGGACGTCGGCGCCGTGGTCGATGCCTCCGCGCAAGCCGGGCTGGCCGGCAAGGTCGCGCGCCTCGCGCCGCTGGTCTGCATCAAGGGTTGATCGGTTTATTCATGCCGCCGCTCCACGCGCCGCCAACCTGGCTGCGGCCTGCCCGGCAAAACAATATTCCCGGGCAGCACTGATCAAGTCCGTCACACCGGCGCAAGCCGGTGTCCCGCTTGTTGATTTTCCTGGATTCCGGCTTGTGCCGGAATGGCGAATCCGGACTCGATCAGCATTTCCCTAATGCCCAAATATCGAAGAAGACCTTCGGTTCAGCCGGATTTCGCTCAATAGTTCGGCCATTCGGCCCGACGATGTGAGCTCAATTCGAAAGCCTACGTCGCGATTTCTGGCGCGAAGCGGACAACGAAGGTCACGCAAGTCCGCTAAAATGCTGCCGACATTGCATTTAGCGCGCCCATGAACACCCTCACCAGGCAAAAGGCAATCTGATGGCGAAAACGCCAACGAAGAAGAGCGACTCCTCCGCCAATCTCGGCTTCGAAGCCAAGCTCTGGCTTACCGCCGACAAGCTGCGTAACAACATGGACGCGGCGGAATACAAGCATGTCGTCCTCGGCCTCATCTTCCTCAAATATATCTCCGACACCTTCGAGGAACACCGCGCCAAGCTCCTTGCGGGCCAGGGGGATTACGCCGGCGCCAACCCCGAAGACCCCGACGAATACAAGGCCGAGAACGTCTTCTGGGTGCCCGCCGACGCGCGCTGGTCGCACCTTCAGGCAGCGGCCAAGCAGCCCGGCATCGGCAAGATCGTGGACGACGCCATGGTCGCCATCGAGCGCGACAACCCGCGCCTCAAAGGCGTGCTGCCCAAGGACTACGCCCGCCCCGGTCTCGACAAGCAGCGCCTCGGTGAACTCATCGACCTCATCGCCACCATCACCCTCACCGCCGCCAGCGAAGGAGAAAAGACCCACCGCTCGGTTGATCTGCTCGGCCGCGTCTATGAGTATTTCCTCACCCGCTTCGCCAGCGCCGAGGGCAAGAACGGCGGCCAGTTCTACACGCCGTCCTGCGTCGTGCGCTGCTTGGTCGAGATGCTCGGCCCCTACAAGGGCCGCATCTACGACCCCTGCTGCGGCTCTGGCGGCATGTTCGTGCAGTCGGAAAAGTTCGTCGAATCGCACGGCGGCAAGCTCGGCGATATCAGCATCTACGGCCAGGAGAGCAACGCCACCACGCGCCGCCTTGCCGTGATGAACCTCGCCCTGCGCGGCATCGAGGCCGATTTCGGCGCCGAGCACGCCGACACCTTCCGCCGCGACCTGCATCCCGACCTGCGCGCCGACTACGTCCTCGCCAACCCGCCCTTCAACGATTCCGACTGGCACCGCCGCGACGACGACGTGCGCTGGCAGTTCGGCGTCCCGCCCAAGGGCAACGCCAACTTCGCCTGGGTGCAGCACTTCATCCACCACCTCGCCCCGGCCGGCTGCGCCGGTTTTGTCCTGGCCAACGGCAGCATGTCCTCCAACCAGTCCGGCGAAGGCGAGATCCGCCGCGCCCTGATCGAGGCCGATCTGGTGGACTGCATGGTGGCGTTGCCCGGCCAGCTCTTCTACAGCACGCAGATTCCCGTCTGCCTCTGGTTCATTGCGAAGAACAAGAAGGC
This sequence comes from Rhodocyclaceae bacterium, assembly GCA_030682175.1. Classification (GTDB taxonomy): domain Bacteria; phylum Pseudomonadota; class Gammaproteobacteria; order Burkholderiales; family Rhodocyclaceae; genus Sulfuricystis. The sequence goes on along the minus strand of JAUXOM010000056.1, from coordinate 30,074 downwards.
CGATGCCAAACGCGGCTTCCGCGACCGCCGCCAACAAACCCTCTTCATCGACGCCCGCAAACTCGGCACCCTCATCGACCGCGTCCACCGCGAACTGACCGACGCCGACCTGCAAAAGATCACCACCACCTACCACGCCTGGCGCGGAGATTCCCCGATTCGTCATTCCGGCGAAAGCCGGAATCCAGCCTTTTATGCCGACCTCGCCGGCTTCTGCAAATCCGCCACCACTGCCGAAATCGCCGCCCACGGCCACGTCCTCACCCCCGGCCGCTACGTCGGTGCCGAAGAAATCGAAGACGATGGCGAGCCCTTCGAGGAAAAGATGCCGCGCCTCGTCGCCGAATTGCACGCCCAGTTTGAGGAATCGGCGAAGCTGGAGGAGGCAATCAAAGCAAACCTGAAGGGGCTGGGTTATGACCTCTGAAGCGCTGAATTTCGACAGTCTGGTCGCTGCCATTGAGCGGACGCATTCCGCCTTGGCGGAGCAAGCCAGCAAGGCCGTTAATCTCAGCCTGACGCTGCGCAACTGGTTCATCGGCTACTACATCGCCGAATTCGAGTTGCAAGGCGCGGACCGCGCCAGCTATGGCGACAAACTGCTTACCGAGTTATCCAGAGCACTGCGCGATCAGTCCGTCAGCAATACCGGCCGCCGCCAGCTTTATGGCTACCTGGCCTTTTATCGCACCTATCCCCAGATAGTGCGGGCGGCGTCCGCACTATCTGCCCAAGTCGTACCTCCCTTTCTGCTGGAAGAAAAAGTGCGGACACTGTCCGCACAATTCCCGGATGCCCCGGCACTGGACGGGGAAAAGCTGATCAACCGTCTTTCCTATAGCCATTTCGAACAACTGGTGGAACTCGAAGCCCCCCTCCAGCGCCGCTTCTACGAAGCCGAAGCCCTGCGCGGCAACTGGTCGGTGCGCGAACTCAAGCGCCAGATCGCCAGCCTCTACTACGAGCGCAGCGGCCTCTCGAAGAACAAAACCAAGCTCTCCGCCACAGCGCATGCCAAAGCGGAAACGCTCCAGCCCGCCCAGATCATCCGCGATCCCTACATCTTCGAGTTCCTCGGTCTCCGCTCGCAGGACACCATGGGCGAATCCGATCTGGAAGATGCCCTGCTCGAACGCCTGCAGGAGTTTCTTCTCGAAATGGGCCACGGTTTCTGCTTCGAAGCGCGCCAGAAACGGATACTCATCGGCGGTGAGTATTTCTTCGTGGACCTCGTCTTTTACCACCGCATCCTCAAGTGCCACATCCTCGTCGAACTGAAAACCCAAGCCTTCTCCCACGAAAATCTCGGCCAGCTCAATACATACGTCGCTTATTACAAAAAGCATGAAATGACCGCTGGCGACCAGCCCCCTGTCGGCATTCTGCTTTGTACCCGCAAAAACCAGGCCCTCGTCGAATTCGCCCTCGGAGACATGCCCAATAGCCTCTTCGTCTCCAACTACGCCGTGGAAATGCCGGACAAAGCCGCCATGGAAAATTTCCTGAAACAGCTTGAAAAGGAAATCGGTCATGACGAGTGAAACAACTGCCAAACACCGCACGACCAACCGACGCAAACACGCCACTCAACCCACTGCGGTTGACGCACCCTTGAACGCAATCAAGGCGCTGGTGGTCTCGCTGAATGACCTGCAACGGCAAATGGCTCTTGCCTACACGCCAATCGTGCAGAGCATCATCCAAAGCGGTTCCCAGGATGTCCATGAGATTGAGCACACGCTGGACCACCTGTTCACCTGTGCCGGACACCCGCAGGGGCTGCTGCTTTTCAAATCCCTCTGCCGCTACTACTACGGCATCGATCCGGCCGCCACCGCTCAGTACGTCCATTTCTACAGGGAATGGTATGAGGACGCAGCCGCCGTCTTGCCAGCGCCGACTTTTGCGGGTGGGCCGCCGTTAGTAGCTCGTGCAGCAAACCTGAAGGGGCTGGGTTATGGCGGGTAGGCTGCGAGAAACAACTGTCGCGGATATCTGTCAGGTCTTTGACGGACCGCACGCCACGCCCACGAAGACCACGGTCGGGCCAATATTCCTTGGAATTACAAGTCTCAACAAAGGCCGAATCGACCTTGCAGGGAGCGAGCATCTTTCGGAAGAGGACTTCGCGAAATGGACGCGTCGAGTTACGCCCCGAGCGGGTGACGTTGTCTTTTCTTACGAGACGAAATTGGGTGAAGCAGCGATCATCCCTGAAGGCTTGCGGTGCTGCCTCGGTCGCCGAATGGCACTTATGCGCCCAGACCCAAACAAGACCGACGGCCGCTTTCTGCTCTATTACTACCTCGGGCCGGAGTTCCAAGATGTCATCCGGGAGCGAACGATTCACGGGAGTACGGTTGAGAGACTCGCACTAATAGAATTCCCGAAGTTCCCACTTCGTCTCCCACCCCTCGCCGAGCAAAAAGCCATCGCGGCGGTGCTTGGGGCGCTGGACGACAAGATCGAGTTGAACTGGCGGATGAACGCGACGCTGGAGGCGATGGCGCGGGCGCTGTTCCAGAGCTGGTTCGTCGATTTCGACCCCGTCCGCGCCAAACTCGATGGGCGGGAACCTGGCGGACTCGATGCGGCCACTGCCGCGCTCTTTCCTGCCACCTTCCACGACTCAGAGGTTGGGCATATCCCGCATGGATGGATACTTACGACACTTGGTGAAGCCTGTGACAAAGGGGGAGGCAATATCCAGACCGGTCCTTTCGGCACACAGCTACACGCGTCGGACTACGTGAGTGAGGGCATTCCTTCCATCATGCCCAGCGATCTTCGCGACAACCGCATCGACCCAAGCTCAATCGCTCGTATCCGCGAGCAAGACGCCGCACGGTTGAGTGTGTATCGAGTGCAGACAGGCGATGTTGTTTACAGCCGGCGCGGTGATGTCGAACGCCGCTCGCTGATTCGCCATGCGGAGAAGGGCTGGCTCTGCGGAACAGGATGCTTGCGGGTGCGCTTCGGCCCACGCGGCTTGAACCCGCACTTCGGTGCAGCCTACCTCGGTACATCGGAATCACGATCCTGGATCGTTCGTCATGCAGTGGGCGCGACGATGCCGAATTTGAACACTTCGATACTTGGAGCCCTGCCTTTAATTGTCCCACCCGCCGAACTTCAGTCGCGGTTCGCTGAACTTGTAGGCACATGGGATGAACGCGGCACCATCGCTCTCGAACAATCCCGCACCCTCGCCACCCTACGCGACACACTGCTGCCGAAGCTGCTGAGTGGGGAACTCACGGCGCCGGCCATTCAATCTTTGGCACACCTCCTCTAAACATGGCACTTTCAGCTCCATCACTTATGTTTGAGGTGATCTTTGATGATGAGTTTTCCTCGTTCAATACTGACTCGGGCATTGATCCTGACACCAATAAGCATGTTGTCAGTGCCATCAATGATTTCGCGGACGGGCACTGGCGTTTCTCTCGCTTTCAGAAATTCATTTGGGACAATATCGTCGATACTGCTCTATCGAGCGCTGAACGGAACGCACTCGCAAACCAAAGTTTATCGTTGCTTGCCGAAGCCGCGAAGAAACTGCGATTGACCGATTCAGACGATGACATTGGGAAGGGCAGCGAACTGGCTGAGATCGTTCTTTATGGAATTATGAAGCACCACTACAGGGCATTGCCGGTGGTACCGAAGATATTCTACAAACAGAACAACCAAGATAACGCGAAGGGCGCTGATAGCGTTCACATCGTCGTCGATGGGAATGACTTCTCGATCTGGATAGGCGAAGCAAAGTTTTACAACGACATCAAGAACGCCCGCCTCGCTTCCATTGTCGAGTCAGTTGGTAATGCACTCCAAAGCGACAAGCTGGAGAAGGAGAACAGCATCGTGACGAACATCAACGATCTCGATTATCTGATTGGTGATGCGACCCTCAGGTCTTCAATTAAATCCTGCCTTCAATCAGGTGCTTCAATCGATGATCTGAAATCGCGGCTTCATGTTCCGATTCTAATGCTTCATGAGTGTGCAATTACAAAGGCATGCACACGGCTGACCACAGCTTACAAAAATGATGTTATTGCGTACCACAAAGGGCGGGCACAAAGCTATTTCAAGAAACAGGTCGAAGAGCTAAAAGCAAAAGTGTTCCTCTATGAAGAAATTACTTTTCATCTGATTCTCTTTCCGGTCCCTGAGAAAAAGAAGATCGTCGATAGATTCCTTAGCAATGTTGAGCATTTCAAGAACCAATAACTATGGACGTTTTTGCTGAATGCTCGGTAATCAATGATCTCCTTGTGGCAGGCAAAGAGGTCAAGGCAAGAGAGCGTCTGATAAATATTCTCGATCATCACAAGCGGAATGCTCTTCCGTATTCGCGGTGCGTAAACCACTTCATACGGGCGACTGGTCTGTATCCGTATATGGAAATCGAATCGGCGGATTGGTCTGAGAGATTTGTCTTTGAGGCTTTCAAGGTCGACTCGGGAGATGCGGAAGATAAAACTCTTCACCGCGAGCAGTCCGCTGTGTTGAAAAAGCTGCTCGCTGGCGAAAGCCTGGCGGTCAGTGCTCCAACCAGTTTTGGGAAGACATTCGTGATTGACGCATTCATCGCAATTGCGCAGCCAGCAAACGTGATGATCATCGTGCCGACGATTGCGCTGATGGATGAGGTTAGAAGACGCATCTACCGAAAATTTGGGGCGGAATACAAAATCATCACCACCACGGATGCCACTCTGGGTGAGAGGAACCTATTTGTCTTTCCGCAAGAGCGTGCCGCTGGATACGCAGAAATCCTTTCTTCCATTGATCTTCTGGTCGTGGACGAGTTCTACAAAGCGAGTTCAGACTTTGACCAGGACAGATGCCCGTCGTTGCTGAAGGCGATTTTGAAGCTCAGCAAGATTTCAAAACAACGCTACTTTCTGGCACCTAATATTCGAAGCCTCGGCGAGAACGTGTTTACGAGGGGCATGGAGTTTGTGGACAAGCTCGATTTCAACACGGTCTTCCTTAAACAGCACGAACTCTACAAGCGAATCAAGAACGAGGAAGAGAAGGGTGAGGTTCTTGTTAATCTGCTGAAAACGAACGCTACAAAGACACTGATTTACGCGGCGTCATATAGCCAGATCGACAAAGTGGGGCAACTCCTCGCCGAGAATATGGCAGTTTTGGAGCGCCCACTACTGACAGCGTTTGCGAAGTGGCTGTCAGAGTCCTACGGGACAGACTGGAGCTTGACTGAATTGGTGACGCAAGGCGTTGGCATTCACAACGGTCAGATTCACCGTTCACTGAGTCAGATACAGATCAAGCTGTTTGAGTCCAAGCGAGGGCTGGATACAATAATTTCCACGTCATCGATCATTGAAGGCGTCAACACTTCCGCTGAAGTGGTGATCCTTTGGAAGAACGGTAGTGGTCGGGGACGCAGCAAGTTAAACGCTTTCACATACAAGAACATTATTGGTCGGGCCGGTCGGATGTTTAAATACTTCATCGGACAGATTTACTTACTTGAAAAACCGCCGGAAGACACTGATACCCAGCTCGAAATTGAATTCCCGGATTCCATGCTCGGCGGAATTGACGAGACCGAGCACAAGGAAAGCCTAACGAAAGACCAGATTGCGCAGATCATCACATTCCGAGAGCGCATGACAGAGTTGGTAGGCGCAGAAGGGTTCCGCCGGCTCTATGATGGAGCTGGTCTGCTTCGATCAAACGATTCCCAACTCATACTGACGATCGCCGAGCATCTTCATGCAAATCGATCCACTTGGAATGGGCTTAACTTTCTCAACTCATCGGACCCAGCAGACTGGGGTAGGTTGCTGGGGCTTGTGATTGGATTTAAAACACAGATTGTTCATTCATTTCCCCAAGATGTGACTTGGAGCCGTAAGCGGGACATGTTCGTGAAGTTTGTTCAGGTGCTTTCGAGGAACTGGGACTGGAAGTTGCCACGGATTCTTCAGGCGCTTGCTCCAGACGTAGATGTGAACTTGTTCTTCAAGCTGGAGCGTGATGTCACGTTCGGATTGGCATCGCTCGTTCATGACATTAACGAACTACAAAAAGAGATTCTGAAGACTGGCGTCGACGTCGGTGGTTTCGTCAGCAAGCTATCCCATGGGTTTCTTCCATCGGTTGTCTATCAATTGGAAGAATACGGGCTTCCTCGAATGATCGCCCGTAAGATCCAAGGAACCGGCCTGATCGATTTCGAGGCAAGGTATGAAGACCTTCATGCCGCTTTAGCCAATATAAATAGGGTGGGAAAGGACGCAGTCCTTCAACTTCCAGCACTATCGGACTTTGAGAAATACATCGCCCGCCACTTCTTTGAAGGGATTGAACCTGCCAAGACACCGGAGCCATGAGCCTCAACGAATTTGTCGTCGAAGACGCCGTCCCCGACTGGTTCGGGGTGTTGAGTTATGCCATCGGGCACGAGCCGCATTTCGCGTCCGGCGAACCAGCGGCGAACGTTTTCGGGCTACCTCCCCGAATTTCGGTACCCAGCTCCCCGAATTTGGGTTTGAGCTCCCCAAATTCGAGTAGCAGCCCCTACGGTTTTAGGGCGACCATGCCATGAGCGACGAAGCCTTGCCCCAATCCGAATTCATCCTCTACCAGACCGAGGACGGCCGCACGCGCATCCAGTGCCGGTTTGAAAACGAGACTCTCTGGCTGACGCAAGCGCTCATTTCCGAGCTATTCCAAGTCACTGTGCCGACCGTGAACGAGCATCTGAAAGGCATTTACGCCGAGAGGGAACTGGCAGCGGGGGCAACTATTCGGAAATTCCGAATAGTTCGAATCGAGGGCAAGCGCGAGGTGACGCGGGAGATTGAGCACTACAACCTGGACGCCATCATCGCGGTGGGTTTCCGCGTGCGCAGCCATCGCGGCACGCAGTTCCGCCAGTGGGCGATCTCGCGCTTGAACGAGTATCTGCTCAAGGGTTTTACCATGGACGACGAACGGCTGAAGAATCCGCCGGGCAAGGGGCAGAAGGACTACTTCGACGAGCAACTGGAGCGCATCCGCGACATCCGCTCGTCCGAACGGCGCTTTTACCAGAAGGTGCTGGATATTTATGCGACGAGTGTGGACTACACGCCGAACACGGAGTTGTCGCAGCTTTTCTTCGCCACAGTGCAGAACAAGATGCATTGGGCGGCGCACGGGCAGACGGCGGCGGAGGTGATCCACGCGCGGGTGGATGCGAGCCAGCCTTTCATGGGGCTGAAGACGACGCGGCCCGGCGGCATCATCCGCAAGGAGGATGTGTCCATCGCCAAGAACTATCTCGATGGCGAAGAGCTCGGCACGCTGAACCGGATCGTGAACGCCTACATCGAATTTGCCGAGCTGCGTGCGCTGCAACGCAAGGTGATGACGATGCACGACTGGATCACGAAGCTCGATGAGTTTCTGAAACTCTCCGAGCACGAGCTGCTGGACCATGCGGGGAAGATTTCCGCCGAGCAGGCGAAGATGAAAGCGGAGCTGGAATACGAACGCTACCGTGTATTTCTGGATTCGCAGCCTCGGGCGGTGGATTTGGATTTTGAACGGGCTGCATCAGAATTGAAGAAGCTGCCAAAGCCGAAGAAACCCAAGGCACCGAAACCATGAGCAAACCCACTCCCGGCGGTCGCGCGAAAAAGAACACCACGGTCTCTCTGGTTCGCTCTTCGGCGGCCGAATACCTTAGCTTTGTTGCAGCCGGAGGCAATTCGGAGGCCAGCGTCGAAATGCGTTACGAAGATGAAAACATCTGGCTAACGCAGAAGATGATGGCCGCGCTTTACGATGTCTCTGTCCCTGCTATCAACCAGCACCTGAAGCGCATTTTTAGCGACAACGAGTTGGAAGAATCTTCAGTGGTTAAGCAATACTTAACCACTGCCGCCGATGGCAAGGGCTACCAGACGAAGCACTACAGCTTGCAAGCGATCATCGCCGTTGGCTTCAAGATCGAGAACGAGCGCGCCGTCCAGTTCCGCAAGTGGGCCAACCAGATCGTCAAGGACTACACGATCCAGGGCTGGACCATGGATGCCGAACGTCTCAAGCACGGCGGCTACCTGACGGATGAGTTCTTCGAGCGCCAACTCGAAAAGATTCGGGAAATCCGGCTCTCCGAGCGCAAGTTCTACCAGAAAGTCACGGACATCTACGCCACCGCGCTGGATTACGACCCGTCCGCAACGGCAACGAAGCGCTTCTTTGCAGCGGTTCAAAACAAGATGCACTACGCCGTGCACGGCCAAACGGCGGCTGAATTGATCGTGGTTCGCGCCGACCACAAACAAGAAAACATGGGGCTGACCAGTTGGGAAGATGCACCCAGGGGAAAAATCCATCGCTACGACGTTTCCATCGCCAAGAACTACCTCTCGGCGTTCGAGTTGGGGCAAATGCAGCGCATTGTCTCTGCCTATCTCGACATGGCCGAAATGCAGGCGATGCGAAAAATCCCGATGACCATGGAAGACTGGGAAAAGCGCTTGAGCGGATTCCTTCAGCTCTGGGATCGGGAAGTCTTGCAGGATGCTGGGAAAGTGACAGCGGAACTGGCAAAAACTTACGCCGAGAGCGAGTTTGAAAAATACCGCATCGTGCAGGACCGGCTGTTCGAGTCGGACTTTGACCGGATGATCAAGGAGCTGCCAGAGAACGGGGACAAACCATGAGCCTCAACGAATCCATCGTCGAGAATACCGCCAGCGAGTGGTTCAATGAACTGGGACGTGCCATCGGCCACTGGCCGGGTTCTACGGGTACTACTAAGACTTTAGCGCAAGGTATGGCTTGACCATGGCGACAACAATTCAACAAATCGACACTTGGCGGGCCGCTCATTCGGAGCACCAGCGGTTGGAGTTCAAGGAAGCGAAGACGCAGTTCGATAACCGCAAGCTCTACAAATACTGTGTGGCCTTGGCGAATGAAGGCGGCGGGTATCTGCTGCTCGGCATCGAAGACCAGCCACCCCGCAAGGTCGTGGGCACGGCGGCGTTCAACGATCCGGTGGAGATGGCGGCGAAGATGTTTCAGGCCTTGGGCTTTCGGGTGGAAATTGAGGAAGTCCTGCATCCCGATGGCCGTGTGCTGGTCTTCCATATTCCGGGCCGCCCGCGCGGCACGGTTTACGATTTCGAGGGGGCTTACCTCATGCGCGCCGGTGAAGAGCTGGTGCCGATGAGCGAAGATCGGCTACGGGCGATTTTTGCCGAGGGGCAACCGGACTGGTTTTCTCAGCCTGCGCTGGCCGACTGCGATGATAACAAGGTGATTCAGCTTCTGGATACGCAGAGCTATTTCGACCTGTTGCATTTGCCCTATCCGGTCAACCGGACCGGTGTGTTGGAACGCTTCGAGAGTGAAAAGCTCATCCAGCGCCAGGACGGCGGGTGGACGATCACGAACCTCGGGGCGATCCTGTTTGCCAAGAAGTTGGAGCAGTTCGACCGGATGGCACGGAAGGCGGCACGGGTGATCGTGTACGAGGGCAAGAACAAACTCAAGACCAAGCTGGATAAGCCCGGCGCCAAAGGCTATGCGGTCGGCTTTCAAGGGCTGGTCGAGTTCATCTATGGGCTTGTGCCTTCGAATGAGGTGATCGAGCAAGCGCTGCGACGGGAGGTGAAAATGTTCCCGGAAATTGCGGTGCGCGAACTGGTGGCGAATGCGCTCATCCATCAGGATTTCACCCAGACGGGCACCTCGGTGATGGTCGAGATTTACGATGACCGGCTGGAGATTTCAAATCCCGGGAAGCCTTTCATTTCGCCGGACCGGTTTATTGACGAATACCAGTCCCGCAATGAGCGCTTGGCCGATCTGATGCGACGCCTGGGCATCTGCGAGGAAAAGGGTAGCGGCGTGGACAAGGTAATTCAGGCGGCCGAGGTGTTTCAACTGCCTGCGCCCGACTTCAGGGTGGGGGAGAAACGAACTTCGGCGATCCTATTTTCTCACAAGAGTTTTGAGGACATGGATCGAAACGACCGCATTCGAGCCGCCTATCAGCATTGCTGCCTGCGTTATGTGATGAACGAAAAGATGACCAATCAAAGCTTGCGGGAGCGGTTCAAGCTGCCGGAGAAGAAGGCCGAGGCGGTTTCTCGCACTATTCGGGACTCAGTAGAAGCGGGCAAAATCAAGGTATCTGATCCTGAACAGACATCGTTACGCTACAGAAGCTACATCCCGTTCTGGGCTTAAGCCGCCATTTAGATGCAGGACGACAAAGTGTTTTTTCCGCAATCCAACCAAATGATTTATCAAGGGTTTTTCATTTAGACGCAAACCGCCGATGTCCAGCCTGAATGAATCTACCGTCGAAGAAGCCGCCCTCGAATGGTTCGGGGAGCTGGGCTATGCGCTCGGGCACGGGCCGCAGATCGCGCCCGGCGAGCCGGCGGCGGAGCGGGATTCGTTTTCTGACGTGGTGCTGGGGGGGCGCTTGCGCGCGGCGCTCCGGCGGCTCAACCCGGCTATTCCCGAGGAGGCGCGCGAGGAGGCTTTGCGCAAGGTGCTGCGGATTGGTACGCCTTCGTTGACGCAGACCAACCGTGCCTTTCACCGGATGTTGCGTGACGGCGTGCCGGTGGAATACGCGCGCCCCGATGGCAGCATTGCCGGCGATCATGCGCGGTTGGTCGATTTCGGCGACGTGCGGGCGAACGACTGGCTGGCGGTGAATCAGTTCACGGTGATCGAGGGGCAGCACAACCGCCGGCCGGACATCGTGGTGTTCGTGAACGGGCTGCCGCTGGGCTTGATCGAGCTGAAGAATGCGGCGGATGAGGACGCGACGATCTGGAGCGCCTATGCGCAGCTCCAGACTTACAAGGCGGAGATTGCTGCGCTGCTGCATTACAACGCGGCGCTGGTGGTGAGCGACGGTTTGCAGGCGCGCATCGGTTCTGTGACGGCGAACCAGGAATGGTTCAAGGTCTGGCGGACGATTGATGGGCAGCAGGATGCGGCGGCGCAATCCCTGGAGCTGGAGGTATTGATCAAGGGCGTGTTCGAGCGGCAGCGCTTGCTCGATCTGCTTCAGCATTTCATCGTCTTCGAGGAAGACGCGGATTCGGGCGCGCTGCACAAGATCATCGCCGGCTACCACCAGTTCCACGCGGTGAATGCGGCGGTGGAGGAAACGGTGCGCGCCAGTGGTATGGCCGACCGCAATGTGCTGCGCGAGCGTGAGAGCGAGGGCACCTACTGGGCGGGCCGCATGCACGGCGGCAAGCCGGGCGACCGCCGCGCGGGCGTGGTGTGGCACACGCAGGGCAGCGGCAAGAGTTTCTCGATGCTTTTCTACGCGGCCCGCGTGGTGCGGCATCCGTCGATGCAAAACCCGACGCTGGTGGTGCTGACCGACCGCAACGACCTCGACGACCAGTTGTTCGGCCAATTCCAGCGTTGCCACGACATTCTCGGCCAGATGCCGGTGCAGGCGGGCGGGCGCGAGGATTTGCGGGCGCTGTTGAACCGGGCGAGCGGCGGCGTGGTGTTCACGACCATCCACAAGTTCATGGCGGAAAAGGGCGAAGCGATGCCCTGCTTGAGCACGCGGCAAAACATTGTGGTGATCGCCGATGAGGCGCATCGCAGCCAGTATGGCTTTGGCGGCAAGGTGAATGCCCAGACCGGCGAGATGTCCTATGGCTTCGCCAGCAACTTGCGCGATGCCTTGCCCAATGCGTCGTTCATCGGCTTCACCGGCACGCCTGTCGAGAAGACGGACGCGAACACGCGGGCGGTATTCGGCGACTACATTTCCATCTACGACATCCAGCGCGCCGTCGCCGACAAGGCCACGGTGCCGATCTACTACGAGAGCCGCATTTCCAAGCTGAGCCTGAACGCCGCCGAGCTGCCGAAACTCGACGCCGAATTCGAGGAAATCACCGAAGGCGAAGAGCTGACGAAGAAGGAGAAGCTCAAGACCAAGTGGGCGGCGCTGGAAGCGCTGGTGGGCGACCCGAAGCGCATCGCGTTGATCGCCGCCGATCTGGTGGCGCATTTCGAGAAGCGCGTCGAAGCGATGGACGGCAAGGCGATGATCGTCTGCATGAGCCGGCGCATCTGCGTGGAACTCTACGACGCGCTCGTCGCGCTGCGCCCCGAGTGGCGCGAGGAGGCGCTGAAAGTGGTGATGACCGGCAGCGCCGACGACGGCCCGGCCTGGCAGCCGCACATCCGCAGCAAGGAGAAGCGCCGCACGCTGGCGAACCGATTCAAGGACAGCGGCGACCCGTTCCGCATCGTGATCGTGCGCGACATGTGGCTGACCGGCTTCGACGCCCCCTGCCTGCACACGATGTATGCCGACAAGCCGATGCAGGGCCACGGCCTGATGCAGGCCATCGCCCGCGTGAACCGCGTCTTCCGCGACAAGCCCGGCGGCCTGGTGGTGGATTATCTCGGCCTCGCCGACCAGCTCAAGCGCGCGCTCGCCACCTATACCGAGAGCGGCGGCCAGGGCAACCCGACCTTCGACACCGCGCAGGCCATCGCCGTGATGCTGGAGAAGCACGGTATCGCCAGCGACATGATGCACGGCTTCGAGTGGGGCAAATGGACCACGGGTAAACCCGCCGAACGCCTCGCTCTCATTCCCGCCGGACAAGAGCACATCCTCGAACAGGAAGCGGGCAAGAAGCGTTGGGTGCAGGTGGTGGCGGAGCTTTCCCGCGCCTTCGCCCTCTGCGCCGCCAGCGATGAAGCGACGCAGATTCGCGACGACGTGAGTTTCTTCCAGGCGATTCAGGCGGCGCTGAGCAAGCAGAGCAGCAACAACCGGAAGACGCCGGAGCAGATCGACGCGGCGATTCGTCAGCTTGTCTCCAAGGCGATTACCACCGAGGGGCAGGTGATCGACGTTTTCACGGCTGCCGGATTGTCCAGGCCGGACATTGGCATCCTCTCCGATCAGTTCCTCGCCGAAGTGCGCGGCCTCAAGCACAAGAACGTCGCCGCCGAGCTATTGGAGAAGCTGCTCAAGGACGAACTCAAGGTCCGCGCCAAGCGGAACCTGGTGCAAGCCCAAGTCTTTTCCGAGAAGCTCAAGCAGTCGCTCAACGCGTACCACAACCGCGCCATCTCGACGATGCAGGTGATCGAAGAGCTGATCCAGCTCGCCAAGGATCTCGACGCCGCCACCAAACGCGGTGTAGCCCTCGGCCTGAGCGACGATGAAGTTGCCTTCTACGACGCGCTCGCCGCCAATAAATCCGCCGTCATCGCCATGGGCGACGACAAGCTCAGGGTCATCGCCGCCGAACTCATCACCCAGGTGCGCAAGAGCGTGACGATCGACTGGACGCTGCGCGAAGGCGCGCGGGCAAAGATTCGCGTGATGGTGAAACGCATCCTGAACAAGTACGGTTATCCGCCGGACTTGCAGGACGAGGCGGTCAAGACCGTGCTCGCGCAGGCGGAGTTGCTGTCGGCGGGGTGGGCAGAAGGGTAGGCGTCGTCTTGGTGCGTGGGCCGGTTGCTTCAGCCAAAGTCCATGCCGCAGGGCAATCCATGACCAACCAGAGCGCCATATCCACCATCTGATCCACATAAAATATTTCAACCGCGTTTTCCACATAGCCTATATTTCCTTGAGCAGTTGCGACCGTGCGGATCGCCAAAAGGAGAATGAACCATGGCTAGCAAAACAACGCAGACCCCGCTGCTGATGCGGGGCAGCGCCGGCAAGACGGTCGGCGCACTGAAGCAGGCCCTGCGCAAGGCGCTGGGCAAGGGTGCGGCGGCCTACCGGGGGCTGGCGCGCGGCGATAGATTCGACATCGACACCGAAACCGCGCTGCGCGCCTGGCAGACCGGCGTCGGGCTGGTGGCCGATGGCATTGCCGGGCCGCGCACGCTGGCCGTGCTCGGCGTCTTGCCAGTGCCGACTTTGGCGGTGAGCGTCGATACGGTTTTGGTGGGCAAGCTCTTCCCCTTCACCCGCACCTCCAGCATCGCCCGCAACCTGCCCTATGTCTGCGCGGCGCTGGCGGCCTTCGACCTCACCGATGCCGACATGATCGCCGTCGCGCTGGGCACCATCCGCGCCGAGACCGAGGGCTTCGTGCCGATCGCCGAGTTGCCGTCGCACTTCAACACCCTGCCGGGTCAGGCAGCCTTCAGCGCCTACGAAAAGAGAAGCAACCTGGGCAATAGCCAGGTTGGCGACGGTGCGCGCTTTCGCGGGCGCGGCTTTGTGCAGCTGACGGGGCGCGCCAATTATGAAAAGTATGGCAAGGCGCTCGATATTGCGCTGGCCGACAACCCGGACGCGGCGTGCGCGCCGGAGGTGGCGGCCTGCCTGTTGGCGGCCTATCTTGCCGCCAACCAGGTGGCATTGAACAAGGCTTTGGCGCAGGACGACCTGAAGGCCGCGCGCAAGGTGGTGAATGGCGGCAGCCACGGCCTGGAGCGCTTTGCCGGGACTTTCCGCGCGGCGCGGCAAGCGTGGGCGGCGGCGCCGCCGGTCGTGGGCGGCGGGGCGCCGGTCGCGAAGAAGCTTGCCAGGGCCGCCGGCACGGCTGCGGCGCGGGCGGAAAAGTCGGCGCTGGCGGGACGGCGCGAAAGCCTGAACGTGAAGGCCGACCCGGCCGATTTGCGCGACCGGCTTTACCAGCCGCCGCCGCATTCGCTGCCGGCGATTTGTCCGGCGGATGGTGACATCAAGCGTTTCATGGGCGCCTACACCCGGGCCGGGCTGATTCTCGACCAGGGGCAGGAAGGCGCGTGTACCGGCTTCGGCCTGGCCTGCGTGGTGAACTACCTGCGCTGGCGCGGTGCCAGGATGCCGAAGCAACTGGAGTCGGTGAGCCCGCGCATGCTCTACCACTTCGCGCGGCGCTACGACGAATACGAGGGCGAGGACTACGACGGTTCAAGTTGTCGCGGCGCGCTCAAGGGCTGGTATCACAACGGCGTCTGCCTCACCTCGCGCTGGCCCTACGCGGCAGGCGCGGAGTCGCTGCCACTGGCGGGCTGGGACAAGGAAGCTACCGAGCAGACGCTGGGGGTGTACTACCGCATCGACCCGAAGGAGATTACCGACCTGCAGGCGGCGATCATGGAAGTGGGGGCGATCTTCGTTTCGTCCTATACCCACAGTGGCTGGGACCAGGTGGCGACTGCCGCCAAGGCGCCGCGGAGCCACGCCGATTTGCCGGTCATCGAGTACGCGGGACGGCCGTCGCGGCGCGGCGGTCATGCCTTTGCTTTGGTGGGTTTCAACCGCAGCGGCTTCGTCATCCAGAACTCCTGGGGCGCCGCCTGGGGGGCGGGTGGTTTCGCCGTGATCGGCTATGCCGACTGGTTGGCGCATGCGCTGGATGCGTGGGTGGCGGCGACGGGCGTGCCGGGCGTGGTTGCGGGCCGGTTGGCGACGGGCGGCGGCGGCGCGGCTGCGGCTCGCCTGGCCGCTGCCGGCGCCAACTGGTGGAGCGAAGAGCAGGCTTACGAACACAGCATCGTGCTGGGCAACAACGGCCATGTCGCCCGCTTCGACACGGTGGACGGGGTGACGCGCACGCTGCAGAACCAGGCCTGTCTGCTGCCGGACCGATGGTTCCGCGCGCACCCGGAAGAAAAGAAGCGGCTGGTGCTCTATGTGCATGGCGGCCTCAACAGCGAAAAGGATGCGATCAAGCGCGCCCGGGCGATGGGGCGGTTTTTCCTTGGCAACGGTTGCTATCCGCTGTTCCTGGTGTGGAAGAGCGGCCTGCTCGAATCGCTGGGCCATATCCTCGAAGACAAGTCGCTGCCGGCCCCGGCGGGCCTGGCGGGCGGACCGCTCGACTGGATCACCGACAAGCTCACCGACCCGGTGATCGAAAAGGCCATCGGCCGCCCCTTCGCCCGCCCGCTGTGGAGCGAGATGAAGGAGAACGCCGAGCTGGCCGCAGCCAGCGGCCGCGGCGGCGACCTGCTGACCGACGCGCTGCGCGCGCTGGCGGGAAGCTGGGGCGACCAGTTCGAGCTGCATCTGGTGGGTCATTCCGCCGGGACCATTGCGCTCGGGCGGCTGCTCGGCAGCCTGGCGCAGAAGGACCTGATCCCCAGCGTGAAGTCGGCGCATCTGTACGCGCCGGCCTGCACCGTCGGCTTCGCCAATCGCCACTTCGCGCCGCATGCGGACATCATGCAACTGCTGCACCTCGACATCCTCGCCGACGACGTCGAGCAGGACGACAACGTCGCCTTCGTCTATCGCAAGTCGCTGCTGTACTTCGTTTCGAACGCGCTGGAGTCGGACAAGCGCATGCCCATCCTCGGGCTGGCGAATGTCTTCGACCCCGGCTATTCGGGCTGGGACGGCGCGGCGAGCACGGCCGAGGATCTGCTCAACTGGCGGACAGCCATGGAAGACCACGGCCTGGCGCAACGCCTGACCATCCACCCCGAGAAAAAGATCGTCACCCGCCGCGGCGCTGGCGACGCCGTGGCAGAGCAGCAGGCGGATGCTTCCCATGGCGGTTTCGACAACAACGTCGAGATGGTCGCCACCACGCTACGGCGCATCACCGGCGCGGCGCAGCTGGCGCTGCCGGTGGATGACCTGGTGGGGTTTTAGGCTGCGTCAGGCGTGACAGATCCCGACCACGGCATCCCATTCCGCTGCGTGCGCGAAGTGTGGCGCGACGCTGCGCCGATCTGGCTCGGCCACTTCGGGGCAGTGTTTCTATTTGCGCGATCTCGGCGGCATTAAAAGCTCCTTGCAGTCCGTATCGACACCCGGCCCGGTCTCGATTAAAGGAATAAGCGCCGCGAGAGGATTAATCAGTGCCAGCGCGAGGGCGGCACCGCCTCTTAGCACAAGCGGTCCTTTTTCAAGTGTCATCTCCGGATTGCGGAAGCTGCCATGCACTCGTATGGGTGTACGGAGTGAAAGAATGCCCGGTTTCTTGGGTTTAGGTTCGATCGTCATATCGAGGCGCTCCTGATCAAAATCAAAACCACCTTCCCCGGTTATTTGGGTTTGCTCGGTGTCGATCACGAAAACGGACGCTGTCCCTTTGCCAGCCTTGACGTCGAAGGCAACCCCTCCGCAGCGCACTGCAATATCCTGATCACCGCGCATGAGAACCTGCAGGGCTTTACCGCCTTGCAGTCCGCTTAGGGCGTCCTGCAGGTTTGAAATGCGCCCGCCAGCAACCACGGCGCTCAGGTTGCCGTCCGATTTGGCCGCCATGTCGGCGATGGAATTGCCGGCACCGCGCAAATCGATTTTGCCGCCGACGGTGCCCGCCGCTTTAGCGAACGTGGGATTCTCCGGCATCAATTGCGCCAGCTGCAGGCGCCGCACATCGGTTTGAACGGAGGCCTTGATAATGGGTTGGCGGGCATCGAGCGTGACCTGCGAAATGATTGTGCCACCGGCGAAACCTAGTTCCAGCGGTTCGAGTTTCAGAACAGCGTCGTGCAGTTTTAGTACGGCGCGCATGTTTCCAAATGGTAAATCCGTCGGCGCTTTGAGCTTCTTGGCCTCCAGTGTCACTTCGGCATCTATCGCCTGCAGACGGCTACCTTCGAACGATCCGGCCGGCAGGATACGCTCGACATTCTGACGGCGCTCCGCCGCCGCCGCTTCGGCCTGGGTGCTGGTTTCAGCCTGGGTGGTTTTTGGTTTACCCATTGATGCTTTGGTCTTGACCCCGACCAATGGCCCCAAGTCCGCCATATTGATGAGATTGCTGTGCAACTCGGCAGTCAGCAAAGGACGCGGCTCGCGTTCCTCATAAGCAGCTTGACCATGAACGTCGGTTTCCCCAATTATGCCATTCAGATTTTCCAGGGTGTATTTGTTTCCCTTGAGAATTAAGTGCCCGCGTAGATCATAGGGCGGTGATGCGGGCAGCGGCAATAACAGAAACGGATAAAGGTTCGCCATGGTTTGGCCGGCAATACGCAGATCGACGTCAATGCCGCTGATATTCGCGGCGTCAGCCACGGTGCCTTCGATATCGAGTTTGGTCGTTCCGGCGACCAGATTGCCTTTTAACGGGAACGGCACGCCGGTCCCCTGGAAACTCATTACTTCACCGGTCAAGGCGTTGCCCGCAAAGCTCGCATCACGATACTTTCCAGCAAACTTGAATCGCGCCGAGTAGCGAGTGTTCTCGGGCTTTGCTTCAGCGTCTTTGACTTTATCCTGGACAGCGGGATCGAAAGTGTTCGCATCCACCTTGATCGCGAAGGGAATGCCGTAGTCGAAATATTCAAGGTGTCCGTTGTTGACCGATAGTGCACCAATCCTGAAGCGCGATGGAGACGTGTCCGCAGGATCGGAGAGGGTCCAGTTCTTGCGCTGATCTTTGAGCCGTTCCATCAAGATCCGCGCGTCGGTGAGTGCGACGCGGGGAAGGTAGAATTTTCCTTCGAAGAGATCGCGCAGGGAAACGGAGAATTCGAGCTTCTTCGCTGTTGCCATGGGTTCAGGCTTGCCCCAGTCGGAATTCGCGAATACCAAATCTTCCAAAACGATCGTCGGCCTGCGCCCCAGCTTCACGTCTAAATCCGCGATGGTGAACGTTCGCTGCGTTTTATTCGATATGTAGGATTCCAGTGGTCGCCGCAACCAGCTCCAGTCAAAGATGATGATGATGACAAGAATCGAGACGACGATGCCAACGAGCCAGGGATGGGCTCGGGAAAATCTTATCCAACGAGATTTAGGGATTTCCAGAGTTGGCATTTTCATCATACGAACGGTTCATGAGATTCGGTTTCGCAGCGGCCAGGTGAAGCGCAATTCCTGTCGCCGCGGGGCTGCTGCACTTTGGCTTTACCAGAGGTATAAATTTTCGACGTGGGCTCGGCAAGTCTCTGTGCGCTGACGCGCATAGCGGCGGGACAATTATTCGTTGCCTAAGTGGGTCATCGCACAGAATCGACATCCCTGAGAGCATATGGTGAGCTCTTGGCCTGATGGTCATTTCAGCCAGGTCGTGCCGGTCAACAACTTCAGGCTGCTGTGCCCAGGCATAACTGGGACCTGGTCGGCAACAACATCCCGGTGTTCTTCATCCAGGACGCTATGAAGTTCCCGGACCTCGTCCACGCCGTGAAACCGAGCCGAACAACGCGATGCCGCAGGCGGCCTCGGCGCATGACACGTTCTGAGACTTCGTCTCGTTGATGCCCGAGAGCACCCACATGCTGATGTGGGTGATGTCCGACCTGCTATCCCGCGCAGCTTCCGGATGATGCAGTGCACGAGAAAAAGATCGTCACCCGCCGCGGCGCTGGCGACGCCGTGGCAGAGCAGCAGGCGGATGCTTCCCATGGCGGTTTCGACAACAACGTCGAGATGGTCGCCACCACGCTACGACGCATCACCGGCGCGGCGCAGCTGGCGCTGCCGGTGGATGACCTGGTGGGGTTTTAGGCTGCGTCAGGCGTTACAGATCCCGATCGCAGCATCCCATTCCACCGCCTGCGCGAAGTGTGGCGCGACGCTGCGACGATCTGGCTGCGACATGCCGCGGGGGATTCGACCGGGATGGCTTGAGCCGGATCGCCCCTCCTCAAGTTCGCAATAATGTGCGCAAACAATTTCGCAATAGTTGAGTAATATTCAATTGAAACAATGTGATTTAGCGATCATAATGTTGGCAAGAGGATCCGCCATGTACGACGCACCCCATCAATTCGAACCGCTGCTGCCCTCGCCGAATAAGCAGGAGCCCCTGCTCGCCAAGGCGCACGATCTCGCGCGCAGCGCCACCCAGCTTGCCGGGCTGCCCATCGCCGCCGAGCTGCGCGCGCTGCTGCGCGGCATGAACTCGTACTACACCAACCGTATCGAGGGTCAGCACACTCGGCCGCTGGAAATCGAGCAGGCCCTTGCAAAAAACTTTTCCGCCAATATGGACCTCGCCTCGCGGCAACGCCTTGCCATCGCACACATTGAGGCCGAAACGGCCATCGAGCAACGCTACAGCGGGGAAGCGGGTGGCCGGCAACTCTACACCGCTATCGCGGTACAGGATCTTCACCGGGAACTCTTCTCCCGCCTGCCGCCGGAAGACCTCGTCACCGCCGAGGGTGAGGCCATCGTGCCCGGCGAACTGCGCCGGCGCGAAGTCCAGGTGGGGCGCCACGTCGCACCTGGCCATGCCAGCCTGACGAAACTGCTTGAGCGCTGGGCCGGGTTCTTCGGCGATATTCGCCGCGGCGAAGCGGCACTACTCGCCATGGCCGCCGCCCACCAGCGGCTGGGCTGGATTCACCCCTTCATCGACGGCAACGGCCGCGTCATGCGCCTGCACACCCATGCCGTGCTGAGCGCCCTCGGCTACACCAACGGCTTGTGGTCGCCGTTGCGCGGTTTCGCCCGCACGGTCGACCAGTACTACGCGCGGCTGGCCGAGGCGGACCTGCCGCGCCATGGCGATCTTGATGGGCGGGGCAACCTCAGCGAGCAGGCGCTAGTGGCATGGATCGACTACGTCCTCGATGTCTGTCTCGACCAGGTGAGCTTCATGGGTGGCCTGCTCGACATCTCCGCCATGGAGCGGCGCATCGCCGCCTGCCTGGCCTTCGAAGAAGAAAGCCTGCGCTCCGGCGTGCGCCGCGAGGCGCTACGCCCGCTGCACTACCTCTTCCTCGCCGGCCGCGAACTCGAACGCGGGGAGTTCAAGGCGATGATGAGCCTGGGCGAGCGCACCGCCGTTTCGGTGCTCTCCGCCCTGATCCGGCGCGGCCTGCTCAAGTCGGACACCCCGCAAGGCAGGGTACGCTTCGGCTTGCCGTTGCATGCGCTGCGTTTCTACTTTCCGGCCCTGTGGCCCGAGGCCGAAGCGGATATCGCGGAGTGAGGTTGCGGATGCGCCGGCTGGCTCCGGTCGCCCGGGCTACTCGAAGCGCAGGACGTCCTCGGCCAGCGTTTCTTCTCCGCGGCGTTCGATGAGCGCATCGATTTCGGCCCGCAGCGTCTGCTCCTCGTCAGCCTCGATCAGCCCGTCGCCGGCCAGGCTCGCCAGGAGGCCATTGGCCATGGCTTCCCGCACCGCGCCCAGGGTCAGCACGATGTCCGGGTCGGTGTCATCCAGCAAGGCCTCGATGATGGTGGACAGGTCCTCGCTCGCCTTCACGCTGGCCAGATCAATGGCCAGGGTATCCTCGCCGTATTCGTCGATCAGCGCGTCGAGCTCGGCACCCAGCGTCTCTTCGTCGCCGAACAGATGGGTACGCTCTGCCTCTGCAAAGCCGGCAAGGGCCCGCTTGATCCTGTAACGCACGACTCCGAGCGTCACCACTGCGTCGCTGTCGGGGTCGCCGCACATCACCTCGATCACTGTCGACAGTTCCCGGCTGACCCGTTCTTCGACTTCGATTGCATTGCGCATGATCATTTCCTTATATTGGTTCGGCGGCACGCTGCGTGCCCTGTGCCATTGCTTCATGTCTAGTTCTGTCCGGGCCATCAGTCAATGTTGCCGTGGCCCGTGAATTGTTCGCTTGCCCTCCGCCCGCCCAGCAGCTACCTTGAAGTCATGGGGGAGAGTGGGCCGATAGCGAGGAGGGAACGCATCATGAGCCTGAAGCAAAGCCAATTGTCGAAGCTGACGAAGAACCTCGACCGGAGTTACCAGTTGCTCCTCGAGGAGGTTCGCGGTGAACTGGCGGCGCCGGAGCTTCAGCAGTACATCGAGCTGATCGATCGCGGTCCGGCCGACAGCGCCGATGCGGCGATCGGCGATGCGCTGGCCGACATCAATCTCGCCATCATCGATCGGCACATCAGGGCAATCCGCGATATCGAAGCGGCGCGGGGGCGCATCAGTGAAGGCAGCTTCGGCGCTTGCATCGATTGCGGCAACGCGATCGGCTTCGAGCGCCTGCAGGCCTATCCCACGGCGAAGCGCTGCCTGGTCTGCCAGCAGCAGCGTGAAAGGCTCTATGCCCACGAAGGGATGCATACGCTCTGATGATTGTTGTTGTGGGGACAACCCGCAACCGGCACCGGCCGGATGGCCAAATTGGAGACCGCCATGAAACTGCCAGTACAAATCACCTTTCGCGACATTGCCAAATCCGAGGCAGTGGAGACCGCCATCCGGGGAAAAGCCGAGCGGCTGGAGCGTTTTTCCGAGCACATCATGGCCTGCAAGGTGATGGTGGGCATGATCCAGAAGCACAAGCACCAGGGCAAGCTGTTCAACATCCGCATCGACCTGACGGTACCGGGCGCCGAAATCGTCGTCAATCGCGACAAGGCCGAGGACATCTACGTCGCGATCCGCGACGCTTTCGATGCCGTGAAGCGCCGGATCGAGGATCATGCGCAGCGCATCCGCGGCGACGTCAAGCTGCATGAAGTCGAAGTGCACGGACGCGTCGTGCGACTGTTTTCCGAGGAAGGCTACGGCTTCATCGCCAAGCCGGACGGCAGCGAGTTGTATTTCCACCTCTACAACTGCGTCCATCCCGATTTCGACCAGTTGAAGGTCGGCGACGAGGTGATCTTCCTCGAAGAGGTGGGCGGCGAGGGGATGCAGGCCAACCGCGTGAGCCGGGGCAAGCACAAATCTCCTTGACGCGGCGGCTGCCCACTCACCAACCATATTCACGGGAAGGCGGGCCTGACCATGAAACCCGGGATCGACGGCAGCGAATGTGGTTCCATCACCATCGACGGCGAGCGCATCGCGCATGACGTGCTGATCACGTAGAACGTGCTCCAGCCGATGACTCTGCGCAGCTTGCCGCTAATGGGCGCTGTCGCGCAGCTCGATGCGCACGCCATCCCGCACCTTGTCGTCGGGATGCACGATGACAAGGTCGCCGGCCTGCAGTCCGTCCAGCACCTGCGCCCGCAGGCCGGAACGTTCGCCGATGCGCACCGGCTGCAGCCGCGCGCGCCCTGCGGCGATGGCGAACACCGCCCAGCCGTTGTTGTGCCGGAACAGCGCGCTGGTGGGCAACTGCAACACCTCGCCAGCCTCCCAGACGATGAAGCTCGCCTCTACCCGATAACCGTCGCCGAGGCGCTGCCAGGCTTCGCGCGGCGAGGTGACATCAACGATGACGCGCACCCGTTGCTCTTCCACGCCGAGGGCGGAGATCTTGGTGAAGCCGGCCGGCTCCACCACCCGCACTATGCCCTGCAGGGGCGCGCCGCCCCAGCGGTCGAGCAGCACCCGGCCACCCGGTGCGATGCGCACCGCGGCATTGGAGAGCACTTCCGCGGCGATTTCCAGGGTCTCCGGGTTGCCCACTTCGAGCAGGGGCTCGCCGGCCCGCACGGTGCCTTCGCTTTCGCGCAGCAGCTTGAGCACCCGGGCCTGGACCGGGGCGCGCACGCTCAGCGTTTCGGCTTTGGCGCCCGACTGCAGGCTGGCGGTTCCGGCCAGCGCAACGCGGGCGGTGTCCAGTTGGAAGCGGGCCACATTGACGGCATGCTCGGCGGCCTGCTGGACGGCCTGGCTGCGGCTGGCGTTGCTGCGTGCCTGGTCGACCGCCTGGGCGGAAAGGAAACGTGCCGCTGTCAGGCTCTCGATGCGTTGCAGTTCCTGCCGGGCCAACTGGTCTGCGGCGCCAGCGGCGCGGGCGTTCTCGCGGGCCGCCGCCAGGGCTGCCTCGGCGGCGCTCACCTGCGCCGTCGCCTGGGCGCGGCTGCGCGCATCCAGCGCATCGGCGCGCACCGGTTCCAGCACTGCCAGCACCTGCTCGCGCTCGACCGCGTCGCCCACTTTCAGGTCAATGCGCCGCAGATAGCCCGACATCGGGGCGGAGATCACATAGCGTTCCATCACCCGCGTCTTGGCTTCTTCCTCCACGGTGACCGCCAGCGGCCCTTTTACCGTGGTGAATACATCGACGGGCACCGGGCGCGGCATGAAGCCGTAAATCAGGCCGGCTGCCAACAGCAGACCCAGAATAAGCAAACCGAAACGTCCACGCGTCATGATTTCATCCTAGCCTGTTTTTTCATTCCCTGGTTTTCAACACCGCCACCAGATCGAGCCGGCCCAGCCGGTACCACACCAGCAGGCCGGAAACCAGTGCCGAAACCACCACCACCGTCGCCCCCAGGGCGTAGTTGCTCGGCTCGATGATCAGCGGCAGGCGGTAGAGATCGTTCTTGAAGGCGAGCACCAGGATGCCGCACAGCCCGACGCCGACCAGAAAACCGAGCGGGATGGCGATCAGGGTGAGCAGGGCCAGTTCGCCGAGCAGGATGTAGGCGATCTCGCCATGGGTGAAGCCGAGCACGCGCAGGCTGGCGAGTTCGCGGCCCCGCTCGGAAAGCGCCAGGCGGGCGCTGTTGTAGACCACGCCGAAACCGATGGATCCGGCGAGCAGGCTGGCGACCATGTTGTAGAAGAGCACGAACTCGCCGATGGTGGCGTAGAAGCTCTTGATGGCAGCGGCATTGGCGATCATGCCGAGGACGCGCGGGCGCTCGTGCAACTCGGCGTAGACGGCGCTTTCCATGCCCGGGTCGAGGCCCAGATAGGCCCCGGACACCACATTGCCTTCGCGCAGCAGGGCGTTCAGCGAATCCTGCTGCATGTAGGCCGACACGCCGAGATATTGCTTGGTGATGCCGAGCACCGGCACCTGGCGCACCGGCCGGCTGCCTTCGAGTATCTCCACCGTCAGCAGGTCGCCGGGCTTGACGTGCAGGATCTCGCGCGCCAGGTGGTCGGTAAGCACCACGCCGTCGGGGGGTATGCGGATCGGCTGCAGGGCGGCATTCAGCGAACGGTGCAGTTCGCCCGCCGGCTGGATGCCGTAGATGGCCGAACGGTAGGAATAATGCTGGAAGCGCAGGATCGCCGGCACGTCGCGAAAGCCTTCGACATGGCGGATGCCCGGCACCGCCTGCAGTTCATGCAGCGCGCGGCTGCCGGTCGGCTCGATGAAGGTGACCGCTAGGTCTTCGCGCGACGCCTGGCGGAACTGCACGTCCACCATGAAATCGATGGCGCCCTTCTGGTAGTTGCCGACCATCATCAGACCGCAGGCGCAGGCGATGCCGAACACCGTGAGCAGCGATTTCACCGGGCGCCGCTCGATGTTGCGCAGGATCATGCGCGTCGGTTGGGTGAGCCAGCGCTGCAGGCCGATGCGCTCGAACACGGTGGCGCGATACAGCGCCGGTGTCTCGGCGCGCATGCCCTCGGCGGGCGTCAGGCGGATTGCCCGGTTGACGGCGAAAAGGGTGCCGCTCAGCGCCGCGACGGCACTCACCGCCAGCGCGATCAGCATCACCCCGGCTTCGAGCCGATAGTCGAGGTAGGGAAAACGGAAGGTCGTTTCCATATACACGTTGGACAGGCCCTGGCCGAACCAGGCGCCCAGCGCCACGCCGCCCGCCACCCCCAGCAGCACCACCAGCATGACCAGCTTCACGTAGTGCCCGCCGATCTCCAAACCGGAATAGCCGAAGGCCTTGAGGATGGCGATCTGCTCGCGCTGCAGGGCGACCAGCCGGCCCACCACCACGTTGAGCAGGAAGGCCGCCACGCCGAGGAAGATGGCCGGAAAGATGGTGGCCGTGATCTGCAGCTGGTTGAGTTCCTCGTTGATGAAGCGGTTGGAGAACTGGTCCTTGCGGGCGTAGGCCCCCGTGCCGCCGTAAGTCCCCAGCAGCGCATCCATGCGGTCGATGACGTCCTGGACCGGCGTGCCCGGGGTCAGGCTGACGGTCGCGTTGTTGAAGGCCCCCTGCATGCCGTAGGCGGCGCCCAGCGCGTTGCGCCCCATCCAGAGGACGCCGTAGCGCTTGAAGTCCGGGAACATCGAGCCGGGGGCGATCTGGTAGACATACTCGGGCGACACCGCCACGCCGACGATGGTCAGCGCCTTGCGCTTGCCGTTGATGATGGCGCTGAGCTTGTCGCCCGGATTGAGCCGGTGGGCGTCTGCGAAGGTGTCGGAGACGACGACTTCGTCGGCATTGTCGGGCTGCACCCAGCGGCCGCGCTTGAAGTGCAGGGTGTTGAGCAGGGGCTCCGCCCCCTCGGGCAGGGAGAACAGCAGACCCGTGATCGGGTCGCTGAAGCCTTCCACTTCCAGCTTCACTCCGGCCCGCACCCGCGTCTCGACCCGCTCGACGCCGGGAATGGCGGCGAGCCGCGCGGCGACTGACTCTGGCGCGCGCTTGAGGTTGACGAAGGCGTCGGCGAAGCGGTAGTCGCGATAGAAGCGGTCGCGGGTGATCACCAGCGAGTCGTAGGTGGACAGCGACATCACCAGCGTGGCGACCCCGCCCATGATCACCGCCGCGATGGCCAGCACCTGGCCGCGCATGGCCCAGAGATCGCGGAACAGCTTGAGATCGAGGGCGCGCATGGCGGCTACCAGCTCAGTTCGCGCGCGGCCTTCTTGGTCGCGTTGGTGCGGATGTCGACGATGTGGCCGTCCGACAGGCGGATCACGCGGTTGGCCATATCGGCGATGCCGGCGTTATGGGTGATCAGCACGGTCAGCGTGCCCAAAGTCTGGTTGACCTTCTCCAGCGCTTCCAGCACGACCACGCCGGTCTGCGAATCGAGGGCGCCGGTGGGTTCGTCGCAGAGCAGCACCGCCGGATTCTTGGCGATGGCGCGCGCGATGGCCACGCGTTGCTGCTCGCCGCCGGACATCTGGGCGGGGAAGTGGTCGAGGCGCTCCCCCAGGCCGACCATCCGCAATGCCTCCTCGGGGCGCATCGGCGACTCGGCGATCTCGGTCACGGCCGCGACGTTCTCGCGCGCGGTCAGGCTGGGAATCAGGTTGTAGAACTGGAAGACGAAGCCGACATGCTCGCGGCGGAAGCGCGTCAGGTCCTGCTCGGTCGCGCCGGTGAGCTGGTGGTCGAGATACCAGACTTCGCCGCTGGTGGGTGTGTCGAGGCCGCCGAGGATGTTGAGCAGGGTGGATTTGCCGCTGCCGGACGGACCCAGCAACACCACCAGTTCCCCGGCGGCGAGTTCGAGGTCGATGCCGCGCAGCGCCGGCACCTCCACCTCGCCCATCGTGTATATCTTGGTCAGCCCGCGCGCACGAAACACACAACCACCCACCACCGCGTGTTCATGCACACGATCAACGTCAGCAGAAACCGCGCCTGACACGCAACTGGATGCTTCATCCATCGCCTCTTGCCCCCCGTTTAATTGTGGCAGAACTGCCGGCGTCCGAAAGGAGTATTCTCGGCTGGCCGGATGTCGTGCCGCGAGTCCTGGTTCGGCAAGAGCCGGTGGAACACCAAAGGGGAGGGCTTTCAAGATGAAAAAAATCACCGAAACCACTGCCAGCAAAGACCTCGCGCGCATCGTCGAGCGCCCGGACGGCTTCTACTGGCAACGCTCGGAAGGCGACGAGGAATTCGGCCCTTTTGCCACCCTGAGCGAAGCAGTTGCCGACTCGAAAAGCGCCGATGCGGATTTTGAAGTCGGCGAATCGCTCGCCGAAGCCGAGAGCGAGATCGGCATCGCCGACTGGATCGATGCGGAGACCGGCGCACTCGCCGAAGAATCCGTCCCGCACCTCGAAGACCACTGAGGGACCACTGAGCGACGACCTGGGCGGGGCGCCTGCATTGGGTCTGCCACGTAACTGAACGGGGATTTCTCTTGCAATCGTTGGCGCTTGTTCTACGTTGATAACGTAGGGGCCTGGAGTAAACCTAAAAACCCCGGTTCGCACCACAGAGAGCACAGAGGACACGGAGCAACGGCGCAAGCACACAAGATTCAGGCCCACCCGACGGGCGGCATGCTCTTATTTCGTAACGCCTGGCTTTTTCTCCGTGATCACCGTGTCCTCCGTGGTGAACTGCTTTTCCCAGGATAAATAGAGTCCCCGCCATTTGCGGGGTGGGCGACGGTTGTTAATCAAAAGAGGAACGGGATCATGAACACGCGAACAGATCTGCCCGGTTTCCAGCCGGTGCGTCGCGACCAGTTGCGTCCGGAACGCGTCCATGACACATACAAGCTCCAGAAAAAGCTGGCGGAGCCGACGGTCTGCGATGGGTGCGGGGCCGTCTATCATGCCGGGCGCTGGCAGTGGGGCGCCCCGACGGCTGGGGCGGAGCGGATTGTCTGCCCGGCCTGTCAGCGCATCCGCGATGACTATCCGGCTGGCTACGTTGATGTGGGCGGCGATTTCTTTTCCGCCCACCGCGGCGAGATCATGAGCCTGCTGCGCCATCATGAAGGTCGGGAAAAAGGTGAGCATCCGCTCGCCCGCATCATGGCCGTCACGGACACCCCGACCGGCGTGCTTGTCACCACCACGGACCTGCATCTGGCACGTGATCTGGGCGAGGCCCTGCACCACGCCTATCAGGGCGACCTCGCATTCCACTACAACGAGGGCGAGAATCGTCTGCGGGTGCACTGGCAGCGTTAGCGTGAAACACACCCGTGTAGGTCGGGCGCAAGCCCGACTGTCGGGCTTGCGCCCGACCTACATTAACTGGCATGACGTAAGACTTTCATTATTCTGGGCGGCCTTGCCGACCATGAAAGTTAGGGCGTTGGTCCGGGCTTGCAGACGGACAGCTTCATCAGCCACAGCGGCGACGCTATCGCGATCCTGATGACCCACAAAGTCGGCGCTGGCGAGACGGCGATGTTGCGCGACCTTTCCTTCTGGAATGCCGTGCGCGACAACGTCGCTGCCAGGGCCATGGAGATGCGCCGGCAGGGGTTCTTCGGCGCGGCGATGCTGCCCATGTCGGAACTCGAATACACGGGCATCATGGACAAGCTCAAGACCCTGGACGAGCGTTTCAGCCTGCGCCAGTGACTGGTCACGGCCCCGATTCTTGATTCTTGAAAACATAAAAATACACCCCTGCCATATACTGGCAGGGGTGTATTTTTACGGGCGGTGCAGGGAGGGTCTCCCTGTTCGCGCCATGCAGCTGGTTTCAGGCTTTCTGAGCCCGCCG
Organism: Rhodocyclaceae bacterium; assembly: GCA_030682175.1. Classification (GTDB taxonomy): domain Bacteria; phylum Pseudomonadota; class Gammaproteobacteria; order Burkholderiales; family Rhodocyclaceae; genus Sulfuricystis. Next base: position 1,153 of record JAUXOM010000056.1, on the reverse strand, counting down.
CCGCAGCCCGGCGAGACCTGCCAGGCCAAGGCCAAGCAGCGCCAGCGAACCGGGTTCCGGTACGCCGTTTTGTTGGCACTGCGGCGCAGTGGGATTGGCGGTGCAGAAATCGACGATCTCCCCTAGCTTGGCTGCAGTAAAGTCAGTTGTGAACTGAGTCGGGTTAGTTTGCAGGAAGCCCAGATCGAAGAACCCCAGATATGGGGCGGAGGTGGAATATACGGCATCATCCCACTCGGCGATGCGGGTAGCTGGAGCGATTACATTCAACAGGAAGCTGCCGGCAGTCATGTCGAGGCCAAGTTGGGCCTCGGTGATGCCGCTACCCTGGTTGGCTGCCTCGTCGGTGATGAGGATGATGATCTTCGAGGCGTTGGTCGACCAACTGAAACCCGTGGTTGCCCAACTGGCAGCATGGTAGCCGCGTTCCACAGAGCCATAAAGATTGGCCGGAGAAAGGGCGCTGACGATGCTGCTGATGTTGCTGGTCAAGTTGACATACTTGCTGGTTGCCGGAGTACCGGACTCATTGCCAGCATAGAAAACATATCCGGCAAGGCCATAACGAGCAACTATACCGCCAGCGGTCAATTGAGTGTCGATTGCGCTGATGCTGTTCGCCAGCCACGAGTACTCACCCCCCATGCTGCCCGACTGGTCGATGACGAATGCCACATCGGCAAGATAGGCGGCGGAGGCATTGGTCGCGACACTCGCCATCAAAACTGCGCCGACGGCCAGACTGATTGAAGTTTTCTTGGTCATTTTGACCCTACCTTTCTGGGTTGGATGCTTGAAAGTTGTATTGACGTTTGCCCCGATGTTCAATTAGCAAATTTGGTGCCATATTATTTAAGTCATTGTTAGTTAATGAATAGCGCTTGCCACTGCGGCTGTCCCCGGCCAGTTTCTGGCCCAAGTGTCAAATATTTCGACAACTCAGTAATGTCATTCCTGCCTGATTTCATCCAGCGATCTGCATCGACGAATCTGCGGGCGAGAGTTGGTGTTTTGTAAGCGCTCAATCAACGACGCCATTGATTGACGCGAGTTGGGGGAGTAGAGGAAGGTTTCAGGTTGCTGGCGTGGCGAGGTGCCAAGGCAGCAAGGCCTCGAAGTCGTCGGCGGTGATCGCCTGTGGCAGTTTTTGAAA
>JAUXOM010000047.1 GCA_030682175.1 Rhodocyclaceae bacterium | reverse complement strand
GTCAGCACGAACTCGCGATGGCCGAGTGCTTCTGCGGCCGTGAGGCGGCCATTGGCGGTGCGCAGCATGCACTCCAGCAATTTGTCGCCGGCCTGATCGAGGTTCATCTCGCGTTGCAGCAAGCCCGACACGTCCACATCGACATGCTCACCCATGGTACGCACGGTACGCGGATTGGCACACAGCTTGATGACCGGCAGGATCGGATTGCCGATGATGTTGCCTTGCCCGGTGGGGAACAGGTGGGCCACGTAGCCAGAGGCCGCGCAGAGCGTTACCATTTCCGCCGCCGCCGAAGACGAGTCCATGAACCACAGGCCGGGGCCGGTGGGGGTTTCGGCCTTGTCGAGAACGCCGTCGACCACACACTTCTTGCCGATCTTCTGGATATTGCCCAGTGCCTTTTCTTCGATGGTGGTCAGGCCGCCGGCAATGTTGCCCTTGGTCGGCTGGGAGTCGGAAAGGTCGGACGTCTTGTTGCGATTGACCAGATCCTGATAGCGATTGAACATGTCCATGAACTGCTGCTTGACTTCAGGCGTGCGGCAGCGCGCCGCGACCAGATGCTCGCCACCGGTGATTTCCGTCGTTTCGCCAAAGCACAGCGTGGCACCGATGCCGTAGAGCTTGTCGAACGCATTGCCGACCGTCGGGTTGGAACCGCAACCGGAGGTCGTGTCGGATTCGCCGCACTTCGTCGACACCCACAGGTCAGCAACCGGACAGACTTCGCGCTGTTTCTCTGACGCCCATTGCACCAGTTCGCGCGCGGCTTTCGAAGCGCGCATGATCGTGTCGTGATCGCCATGCAGTTCGATCGACAGGCCAACCACCGGCTTGCCGGTCTTGGCGATACCATCGACGATCAGCTTGGTCCAGCCTTCTTCAATGCCGATGACCACCACGGCCGCGACGTTCGGGTTCGCGCCCGTACCGATCAGGGTGCGGAAGTGCAAATCCAGGTCGGCGCCAAACTGCAGGCGACCATAAGGATGCGGCAGGGCCATGGTGCCCTTGATGTTGTTGGCCACCGCCTCGCATGCGGCATTGGAAATGTCATCCACCGGCAGGATGATGACGTGGTTGCGAATGCCCACACGGCCGTTTTCGCGCCGGTAGCCCAGAATCGTGCTGTCTTTGTTGATCATGTTCATTGTCCTTGGATTGGAAGTTGGAAGGGCGGTCTGCTGTTGCCTACCAACGCTTGGTCTTGACGTTGTGGACGTGCACGTATTCGCCCAGCTTGATGGGGGCGACGGTCCGGCCGATATCGACGCCGTACTTGATCACTGTGCCGTCGTTCGCGAGCGCCTTGAGCGCAATCTTGTGGCCGATCGGAATTGCATTGAGCGTTTTGATCTTGACCGTCTTGTCCTGTTCCATGACCCATCCGGTAAGCGTGTCACCGGCATTGACGCCTTCGACAACGACCGTGCCAACCGAGTCACCGTCCTCATGTACCAAAAATTGAATCATTACCGTCTCCTTGTCTGGCAGCCGCACTGTGGCCGTATTCAAAGCTTAACGAAGCAAAAACCTTAAGTCAACTGGATGACCTGTATGAGCGGTATGATCTAAAATGGTTCATAATTTATGCATAATCAGCTTTCTATCCAAGCAAGGAGCAAGATCATGGCTGCCAGATCGGCTGTTTTCAATCCTGCCGGGACTCTGCTTTACAAAGAGGTCAGGCGCAAGATCATCGATTCCATTCATCATGGCGAATGGAAGCCGGGGGAAGTCATCCCTTCCGAAAAGAGACTCTGCGAACGCTTCGGCGTCAGCATGGGCACCATCCGCAAGGCGGTCGACGAGTTGTCGGGAGAAGGTTTTTTGATACGCCAGCAGGGCCGCGGCACATTTGTTTCCACGCATAACCAGGACCGCTACCTGTTCGCGTTCTTTCATGTCGTGCGCCAGGATGGCCACAAGGAATACCCGAACGTCGAACTCGTCGAATTCGGCAAGACCAAAGCCGATGCATTCGAGGCCAGTGCCCTCGGCGTCGCGCCGCGGACGCTGCTGCCACGCATCGTCAACAAGCTCGCGCTCAGCGGCGCTCCGGTGGTGATTGACGAAATTCTGTTGCCGAGCCCCATGTTTTCCCGGTTGACGGAGAAAATGTTGCGGACACGTCCGGCCACCCTCTACCAGCTCTATCAGGAACAGTTCGGCGTAACTGTCGTGCGCACTCAGGAAAAGGTGCGGGCGGTGAGCGCAGACGCCGGCCACGCGCAACTGCTCGGGATAAATGTCGGCGAACCGCTATTGCTGGTCATACGCATTGCCTACACTTTCAAGGACCATCCCGTTGAGTTGCGCCGCTCCTATGTCGTCACCCGCGATTTCGAATATTGTTCCGATCAAGTGGTGGCGACTTAGCATGCAGGAAATGCCATGAGCAAAATAACTGTTGAATGCTTGAATGAAATTGTGGCAGAAGCCCTACTTGAGGAACTGTAATCGCCGGGCAGCGCCAACTAAAGTTCTGGGTGAGCAGTTACAAAAGTCGGCGCAGCCTCTTCGGGCCGCTTCCGGCCTGACGGCCTCCCTGCTGCGGGACGGCGTTCCCCGCATGGGTTGCGACAGCGCCGACCCGCCGCCAAGTGGGGTTTGGCGCTAGAGGAGCAATTCCAGCGGCAGTCGCACCGCCAGCGCAACCACCAGTGCTGCCCCCATTGAAAGCGCGACTGAAAAGTATGCCTCGCGCCGCCCCAGCAGCTTGAGCATCATCGCGAAGGTCGATACGCAGGGCACATAAAAGGTCAGGAAGGCGAGGAAGGTGGCGATTTGCGTGACGTCGAGCACGCCCTGCTGGGGCAGTTTCGCCATCTCCACACCGACATCTACGGCAATCGTGGCGCCCCCAGTTAAGTAGGCAATATATATCGCAATATATTGCGATTAATAACGATTACAATCACTATCTAGACATTTATTGCGACTTGACTAAACAAGATTCTTGATCTATATATCGTAGTAACTGACGATATATAGAAATATAAAAGGCTTATTCGCAAACTATTACGACTATGAGAATCACTGGTTTACTCACCGATGATGCCGTGCTGGCCGAATTGGGCGCACGGATTGCCGGTCGTCGGATTGAATTGCAGCTGACCCAGGCGGATGTGGCTGAACAAGCGGGTATCGCCAAGCGCACCCTTGAGCGCATGGAGGCGGGATTGACGTCGCAGTTGGCCACACTGGTACGTGTGCTGCGGGTGCTGGATGCCGCATCGGGGTTGGATAGCTTGATACCGGAGTCCGGGCCCAGACCGATGGATTTGTTGCAGCGAAAGGGCAAGGTTCGGCAACGGGCTTCGGGGCGACGTGCCGCAAAAGTGACCGGCAAACCATGGCGCTGGGATGAGAAGCCATGAGCACGCTTGCCGAAGTCAGGCTGTGGGGTAAAACCATCGGTGCGGTCTCGCTGCAGGATGGGGAGGAAGTCGCCAGCTTTGAATACGATGCGGAATTCGCGCAAAGCGGCATTCAAGTCGCGCCGATTGTGATGCCGCTTTCCCGGCGCGTGCACCGTTTCGCCGCGCTTTCCCGCCCGACCTTTCACGGGCTGCCCGGTCTGCTGGCCGACTCCCTGCCCGACAAATTCGGCAACGCGCTGATTGATGCCTGGCTGGCTTCGCAGGGGCGGCAAGCGGATTCCTTCAACGCTGTTGAGCGGCTTTGCTATACCGGTGCACGCGGCATGGGTGCGCTGGAATTTGCTCCCGCCATCGGACCCATGGCAAAGCAGACCACACTCATTGAGGTCAGCCAGTTGGTTGCGCTTGCATCGGAGGTATTGACCCACCGGAATAACCTGCAGGCGACATTTGCAGCTGCAGGCAGAGCAGATGCGCTAAGGGATATTCTGCACGTGGGCACATCCGCTGGTGGCGCGCGGGCGAAGGCGGTCATCGCATGGAACCCGACAACCAATGAAGTGCGGTCTGGCCAGGTCAAGGCCGGCACGGGATTTGAATACTGGCTGCTGAAATTTGACGGCGTCAGTGGCAACAAAGACAAGGAGCTGGAAGACCCAAAAGGCTACGGGCTGATCGAGTATGCGTATTACCTGATGGCGCTTGAATGTGGCATTGATATGAGTGAATGTCGGCTGTTTAAAGAGAGTGGCCGGTCGCATTTCATGACGCGCCGCTTTGATCGCCTGGCTGCCGGCGAAAAACTTCACATGCAGTCACTCAGCGCCCTGGCGCACTACGATTTCAATATGGCAGGCGCTTATAGCTATGAGCAGGCCTTGCTGGTGATGCGGCAACTGCAGTTGCCCATGCAGGCCATCGAGCAGCAGTTTAGGCGCATGGCATTTAACATCGTGGCCCGCAACCAGGATGACCACGTGAAGAATATTGCCTTCCTGATGAATAAGTCCGGTGAATGGTCGCTATCGCCGGCCTTTGATATGACCTACAGCTTTAATCCCGCGGGTGCGTGGACGGCAAGCCATCAGATGACGATGAACGGAAAACGCGACAATTTCACGATGGAGGACTTCAGCGCCTGCGCAAAGACTGCATCGATGAAACGGGGACGCGCTGCGAAAATCGTTGCCGATGTGCAGGCGACGGTATCGAAATGGAGATCGTTTGCAGAAAAGGCGGGGGTGCCTGATGGCGTGTGCGAAAAAATTCAGGGTAAGTTGAATCTGAAACCCTATTCATGAGGCCCGGCGAGCACAAAACCGTCCAGTAGCAAATGGTCATTCGCAGGCATCCGCAAAAAAGTCGGCGCTGGCGGGACGGCGCTAAACAATGCGGCTGGCCAATTCCAGCGGCAACCGCACCGCCAGCGCTACCACCAGTGCCACCCCCACTGAAAGCACGACTGAAAAATATGCCTCGCGCCGCCCCAGCAACTTGAGCATCATCGCGAAAGTCGACACGCAGGGCACATAAAAGGTCAGGAAGGCGAGGAAGGTGGCGATTTGCGTCACGTCGAGCACGCCTGCCAGTTCCTGCGTGCCGAGCGCCTGGAACACCATCAGCAGCGAGAGTTCCTTGCGCAGCACGCCGAACAGGATCGGCACGCCCAGCACGACGGGCAAACCGAGCCACCAGACGGTAATCGGCGTTAGAGCCAGGTTGATCCAGTAATCGGCGCCGAAGTGCGACAACAGCGCCAGCACCACGCTGCCGGCCACCAGCAGCGGCAGGACGACGGTGACGATGTCGCGGCTGCGCTCCCAGGTGTTGGCCACCAGCGCGCGCATTGTGGGCACGGCATAGGGTGGGATTTCCTGGATCATGCCGGGCGTGGTTTCCGGGTAGCGGCGCTTCAGCAGCTTGCCGACCAGGCTGACAACAATGGGCGCCAGCATGAACAGGGCGAATACGCCGAAGCCGCCGAGGTATTTCCCGCCGAGAGCCAGCAGGATGGCCGAGCGCGCCGAGCAGGGCAGGAAGGTAATCAGGAGAGCCGCCACTGTGCGGTCGCGGCCGTGGGTGACGGCCGCCGTGGCGGCGAGCGCCGGGACGTTGCAGCCCAGCCCCATGAGGAAGGGCAGGGCGACGCCGCCGTGCAGACCGAGGCGGTGAAAGCCGCGATCCACCACAAAGGCGACGCGGTGCATGATGCCCGACTCTTCAAGCAGCACCAGCAGCAGCACCAGCGGGATCATGTAGGGAATGACGATGCCGGCCAGCCCGATGAAGCCGTCCAGCACGGCGCGGGCGACGACGCCGCCGAGATCGGTCGGCTGCCAGGGCGCGGCCCAGTCGATCAGGCGTGCGACGGTGAGGCTGTCGAGGAAGGCGCTCACCTCGAAGACGAAAAACAGCACGAGCGCGAAGATCGTCAGGCTGCCGACCATGCCCCAGCGCGGGTGCAGGAACAGTTCGTCGGCCCAGCGTTGCCAGCGCGGGGGCGCGTGCTCGCCGCCGGGGCGGGTGACGGCCTCGAAGAGCAGCGCGGCACGGTGGTGGCGGTCGGCATGGATCTCGTCGTCCAGCGGGCGAGGCAGGGCCGCGCTGGCCGCGTCCCGCGCGTGCAGCAGGGCGGCGAACTGCACGGGGAAGTGGCAGCGCAGTTCGTCAAAAAAGTAGTCGTCGTTTTCGGCCAGCTGCATCGTCAGCAACATCGGCGGCACGCCGAATGCCGTGGCGACGTCGGCGGCGGCAACAATGTCGGCAATCGCCGGCAGGTGGGCGGCGATGTGGGGACTGGGGGGTTGCGGCTGCGGACTGCGGGCTTCGCGCGCGGCGCGCACCACCGTGCTGAACAGGTCGGCCAGGCCGATGCCCATGTGGGCAACCGTGGGCACGACCGGCGCGCCGAGTTTTGCCGACAGGGCGCGCACATTGATGAACAGCCGCTTGTCGCGCGCCTCGTCCATGCGGTTCAACGCAATCACCAGCGGCCGACCGATCTGGGCGAGTTCGAGCGCCAGTTCAAGATCGCGCTCGAGCGCGGTGGCGTCCATCACCAGCAGCAGCACGTCGGGGGCGGCGAAGACTTTTTCTGGTTGGTGGGCCTCGTGGCGGGCGATGCTTGGCCAGCGGTCGCCCCATAACAAATACTTGAGGACGACTGTTACGTGGGGCACATCGCCCTGCAATTGGTGAAAGGTATCGATGGCGGGCAGGTTGACCAGCGAGATCTGGTCAAGGCCGACCTCAACCTGACATTCCTCGTAAGCCGGCCCGATGCCGGCCAGCCGTTCGTGATGAACTGCCGTACTGGATGCTGCACGGAAAATGCTGCTCTTGCCGGTATTTGCCTGACCAATCAAGGCTACCCGTGGCCGGCGTGAGCCGCGCAGCAGCGGGCCTTTGAGAGGAAAAGTGTGGGCTGGGAGGGACAAAATCAAGCTTGCTTAGTTGAGAACGGTTCTCATTATGCAAGCAGTTCGGCAAAGCTGTCAATAGCCGGATAATCAGCAGTGTTTTTCTCGGGCTGGCGGGTGTCGGGGCGGCGCACCGCGACCAGGTGGCGGATGCCATAGGTGCGGGCGGCATCCAGCACCGGCAGGCTGTCATCGACCAGCAGGGTGCGCGCCGGATCGAAATTCTCGATCGCACGCAAGCGCTCCCAAAAAGCCTGCGCCTCTTTCGCCGCGCCCAGCGTGTGCGAACTGACGAGGGCGTCGAAATGCGGTTCCAGACCCGTCCGCGCCATCTTGAGCGTCAGCGCCTTGTGGTGGGCGTTGGTGGCCAGCACCAGGCGCTTGCCGGCGGTACGCATGGCGGTGAGGAAATCGGTGACGGCCGGATGAACGGCGATCAGGTGCGCCACCTCTTCCTTCAGGCGCATGATGTCCAGTTCGAGTTCGGTTTCCCAGAAATCGACCGAATACCATTCGAGCGTGCCGGCGCGGGCGTGGTAGCGCGCCATCAGCTCCTCGCGGGCAAGCTCGTGCGGCAGTCCGCGCGCCTCGGCGTAGCGCAGCGGCACGTGCGCCTGCCAGAAATGGTTGTCAAAATGCAGGTCGAGCAGCGTGCCGTCCATATCCAGCAGAACGGTGTCGATCGTGCGCCAGTCGAGGCGCGGTCGCAATACATCGGCGTCGCGGACAGGGGGCGACATGGGGATTTCCTCGCAGGGTCGGGTTAATTGCCGGTGAAGCAGGGCGCCCGTTTTTCGCGAAACGCGGCAAGCCCTTCCGCGTAGTCTGCACTTTTCAGGAAGGCAAAGGAAGCCCGCAATTCTTCCGGCGTGAGCGGCGCCCCCTGCTGCAGGCGCGCAATCCATTGCTTGTGCCAGCGGGCAACCAGCGGCGCGCCGGCGGCGATGTGCGCGGCGGTGGCCTGCACCTCGGCGACAACTTCGGCATCAGCCACAACGCGCGTCAGCAGGCCCTTTTCATAGGCCGCCCGCGCGCTCAGCAGGCGGCCTTCCAGGAGCAGTTCCCGCACCGTTGCCGGCCCGGCCAGTTGCAGCAGGCCAGCCAGTTCCGGCGGATACATCGAGAATCCCAGCCGGTTGATCGGCGCACCCAGCCGCGCCGAAGCGCCGCCGATGCGCAGATCGCAGGCGGCCGCGATTTCCAGCCCGCCGCCAACACAGGGGCCGAGGATCAGCGCCACCACCGGATGACGGCAGCCGGCGATGGCCCGCAAGGCCGCGGCCACCTGATCATGATAGGCGAGTGCGCCGTCAACATCGGCGCGGGCAGCAGCGAATTCGGCGAGGTCGCCGCCGGCGGCAAAGCTGTCTCCTTCACCCCGCACGATCACGCAACGCAAGGTTTCATCCGCGTCGAGGTCGGCAAATACGCTCGCCAGTTGCCGCCACATCGCGGCGTCGAGTGCATTCTTCTTGCCCGGATTGGATAGCGTGACAGTGGCAAGCGGCCCGTCGCGCGTGAGCAGTACCGCACCCACGCTCATGGCTGAACCAGCAGCTTTGCCAGCGCGGCGCGGCCGGAGAGGATATGGTTGTGCATGTGCAGCGCGGCGGCGGCGGCGTCCTGCTTTTTCATGGCAGCCAGGATGGCACGATGCTCGGCCAGCGATTGCTTGAGCCGGCCGTCCAGGCGCAGCGAATCGCGCCGCGTGAGCTTGAGGAACTTGCGCGTGTCGTCGATCAGTTGAGACAGCCAGCGGTTGCCGGCCAGCTCCTGCAGCGCACTGTGAAATTCCTGGTTGGCCGCGAAGAAGCGGTCGATATCGTGGGCGGCGGCATGGCGCTCAAGGTCCGCGTGAATTTCCTCCAGCCGGGAAAAGTCGGCGCTGGCGAGACGGCCCACGCCGGCCTCAAGGCCGGCCAGGCGTCGTGTCGCCTCCTCGGCCACGCGGCCCTCGAGCAGGGCCAGCACCGGGAAGATCTCGTCGAGGTCACGCTCCGCCAGCGCGGCGACATAGCAACCGCGGCGCGGCTTGAGCACCACCAGCCCCTCGGCGGCCAGCACCTTGAGCGCCTCGCGCAGCGGCGTGCGCGAGATGCCGAACTCATCGGCGAGGCTCTGCTCGTCGATCCAGGCCCCGGGTGCCAACTCGTGCGCGTAGATGCGGGTACGCAAGCGCTCCGCCACCTGTTCATAGAGCGCGGGCGCGGCCAGGCTGGTGCGGGCAGCGGCAACGGGATTTACGGGAACAGGATTTATGGGAGGCCTTGCATTCATAATTATGGATACAGTATTATTCGATGACGAGAATGTCAAGCGTCATGCGCAACAACGTATATTCAGCCGGACAACCGGCGGGGGCGGACACCATGAGCAAGTATCCCGATGTGACAATTCCTGATCTGGCGGCCTGGCAAAAGGTGGCGGCAAAATCCGCGCCGGACGGTAATTTGGCGCAACTCGACTGGACGACGCCCGAGGGGCTGACGGTCAAGCCGCTGTACACCCGGGCCGATACCGCCGACCTGCCCTACGCCGACACCCTGCCCGGCTTCGCACCTTACCTGCGCGGCCCGCAGGCGACCATGTATGTGGGACGCCCCTGGACCATCCGCCAGTACGCCGGCTTTTCCACCGCCGAGGAATCGAACGCCTTCTATCGCCAGGCGCTGACTGCCGGCGCGCAAGGGGTTTCGGTAGCTTTCGACCTGGCCACCCACCGCGGCTACGATTCGGACCACCCGCGCGTCGTCGGCGATGTCGGCAAGGCCGGCGTGGCCATCGATTCGGTGGCGGACATGAAAATCCTCTTCGACGGCATTCCCCTCGACAAGGTCTCGGTGTCGATGACCATGAACGGCGCCGTGCTGCCGGTGCTGGCGGGCTATATCGTCGCCGCCGAGGAACAGGGCGTCAGCCAGGACAAGCTATCGGGCACGATCCAGAACGACATCCTCAAGGAGTTCATGGTTCGCAACACCTACATCTACCCGCCCGCGCCGTCGATGCGCATCATTGCCGACATCATCGGCTACACGGCGCAGCACATGCCGAAGTTCAACTCGATCTCGATCTCCGGTTACCACATCCAGGAAGCCGGCGCGACGCAGGCGCTGGAACTCGCCTTCACGCTGGCCGACGGCATGGAGTACGTGCGCACCGCCATGCAGACCGGCCTGGATGTCGACGCCTTCGCCGGGCGGCTCTCTTTCTTTTTCGGCATCGGCATGAATTTCTATCTGGAGGTGGCCAAGCTGCGCGCGGCGCGCCTCTTGTGGTGGCGCATCATGAAAGAGTTCGGTGCGAAGAATCCGAAGTCGCTGATGCTGCGCACCCACTGCCAGACCTCGGGCTGGTCGCTGACCGAGCAGGATCCCTATAACAACGTGGTGCGCACGACGGTCGAGGCGATGGCAGCCGTCTTCGGCGGAACGCAAAGCCTGCACACCAACGCTTTCGACGAGGCCATCGCGCTGCCGTCCGACTTTTCGGCGCGCATCGCCCGCAACACGCAGATCCTGATTCAGGAAGAAACCCACATCTGCAACGTCATCGACCCCTGGGCCGGCAGCTACATGATGGAAAAGCTGACGCAGGACATGGCCGACATGGCCTGGAACACGATCCAGGAAGTCGAGAAAATGGGCGGCATGACGCACGCCGTCGAATCCGGCTGGGCCAAGCTGCAGATCGAGAAGTGCGCCGCCGAAAAACAGGCACGCATCGACTCGGGGCAGGACGTCATCGTCGGCGTGAACAAACTCCGCCTGCCTGACGAGGCTCCGGTCGATACCCTGAATATCGACAACCACGCCGTGCGCGATGCGCAAGTGGCACGTCTCGAAGAAATCCGCGCCAAGCGCGATGCGCAAGCGGTATTGCAGGCACTCGATGCGCTGACCAATGCAGCGCAGGACGCAGCGGGAAGCAAAGCGGGTAATCTGCTCGCTCTCGCCGTGCAAGCGGTACGGGTACGCGCCACCGTTGGCGAGATATCGGATGCACTGGAGAAGGTCTGGGGCCGCCACCGCGCCACCCACCAGACGGTTTCCGGCGTCTATGGCGCCATGCTCGGACAGGATGAAAACATGCGCGATGAAATTGCCGCACTGCGTGACCAGATCGAATCCTTTGCCGCCGCCGAGGGGCGCCGGCCCCGCATCATGGTCGCCAAGCTCGGCCAGGACGGCCATGACCGCGGCGCCAAGGTGGTGGCGACGGCCTTTGCCGACTTCGGCTTCGATGTCGACATCGGCCCGCTGTTCCAGACACCCGAAGAAGCCGCGCGGCAGGCCATCGAGAACGACGTCCACGCCATCGGCGTGTCGACGCTGGCCGCCGGCCACAAGACGCTGGTGCCACAGTTGATCGAGGCACTGAAACAGGAGGGGGCGAAGGACATTGCCGTATTTGTCGGCGGCGTCATCCCGCCGCAGGACTACGAGTTCCTGCGCAAGCTCGGCGTCGCCGGCATCTTCGGGCCCGGCACGCCGATCCTGCATTCCGCGCACGAAGTGCTGCGCGCCATCCGTGCCGCGCACCTGCCGCACAGCGCCTAGGATGAAACTCGACGCTTGGTGCGGGTGCGGGTGCGCGATCAGGCCGGCGGGGTACTCTGCGCCGCTCATGTCCCCCGTCGGCGGTCTTCGACCCCCTCCTCCTCCTTTACTTCGCTCTGCAGAGCACCCCGCCGGCCTGATTTGGGAACACCGCGGGTGTTCGGCCGTCCGGCAGCGTCGGCGTGCCCCGCCGCGGGTGGCGGGTAGCCGACGCAGCGAAGTAAAGAAGGAGGGCCGGGCGCAGCCCGGCACGGGTGACATGAGCAGCGTCGGCTACCCGCTACCCGCGGCGCGCTCCGTCTCCCAACGAACAAGACGATTCATGCATCGCGGGTGGATTGATGCGCGCTGGAGCAACTGAGATGGAGGCCACGGTGGCCGATCGCGAGCTGATCGGCGGCGTGCTCGCCGGCAACCGGCGCGCGCTGGCCAAGGCCATCACGCTGATCGAATCGACCCGCGCCGACCACCAGATGCGTGCGCAAGCGCTGCTGCACGCCCTGCTGCCAGGCACCGGCAAGGCGATGCGCATCGGCATCTCGGGGGTGCCCGGTGTCGGCAAGTCCACGTTCATCGAGGCGCTCGGCCTGCTGCTGCTTGAGCAGGGCAAGCGGGTCGCCGTGCTGGCCGTCGACCCGTCATCGACGCGTTCAGGCGGCTCGATTCTTGGCGACAAGACGCGCATGGAGCGACTGGCGCAGCTCGAAGCCGCCTTCATCCGGCCCAGCCCGTCTTCCGGCGCGCTCGGCGGCGTCACCGAAAAGACGCGCGAGGCATTGCTGGTTTGCGAGGCGGCCGGCTTCGATGTCGTGATCGTCGAGACCGTTGGCGTTGGGCAGAGCGAAACGCTGGTCGCCGGCATGACCGATGTTTTCGTGCTGCTGCAACTGCCCAATGCCGGCGACGACCTGCAGGCGATCAAGAAAGGCATCGTCGAACTCGCCGACATCATCGTCTTCAACAAGGCCGACATCGACCCGCTGGCCACTGAAACGGCCATGGCGCAGATGCGCGCCGCCCTGTCCATGCTGCGGCCCATTTCGACGAACTGGAAGACGCCGGTACTCAAGGCCAGCGCCACCCGCAACGCAGGCATTGCCGAATTCTGGCAGTGCATCGAGGCGCATCGGGCGGCGCTGGAGACTGCGGGCGAACTGGCGCTCAAGCGCAGGCGCCAGGCGCTGGACTGGATGTGGCAGATGATCGACGCGGGCTTGCGCAGCCGCTTTCGTGCGCACCCCGCCGTACGCGCGGCCCTGCCGCAACTGATGACCGCGGTCGAGGGCGGCGCGGTAACGCCCGCCGCCGCCGCGCTGCAACTGCTGGGCTGCCTGAGCAACGAATACACGCCCGCCCCCCTTCCCCCCCCTCACGGGGGGTTCTAAACTGCTCGCTACGCTCGATAATGTGGGGCACGCCGTTCTACCTTCAGTGCGGTTGCGGCTGGCGCCGCACGCCGCGTTTGCTTGGGGCGGCCCGGCGCAAACGCTACGACTGAGTATCAAGAGAGGACCACGCAATGCATGAAATCATCCAGCAACTGGACGAAAAGCGCGAGCAGGCCCGCCTCGGCGGCGGCCAGAAGCGCATCGATGCCCAGCACAACAAAGGCAAGCTGACGGCGCGCGAGCGCATCGAACTGCTGCTCGACGACGGCACCTTCGAAGAGTGGGACATGTTCAAGGAACACCGCTGCGTCGACTTCGGCATGGCCGACAACAAGGTGCCGTCGGATGGCGTGGTCACCGGCTACGGCACCATCAACGGCCGCATGGTGTTCGTCTTTTCGCAGGACTTCACGGTCTTCGGCGGCGCGCTGTCCGAGGCGCACGCCGAGAAAATCTGCAAGGTCATGGACAAGGCGATGCAGGTCGGCGCGCCGGTGATCGGCCTCAACGACTCCGGCGGCGCGCGCATCCAGGAAGGCGTCGCGGCGCTGGGCGGTTACGCCGAAGTGTTCCAGCGCAACGTCATGGCATCGGGCGTGATCCCGCAGATCTCGCTGATCATGGGGCCGTGCGCCGGCGGCGCGGTGTATTCACCGGCGATGACCGACTTCATCTTCATGGTCAAGGACACCTCCTACATGTTCGTCACCGGCCCCGAGGTGGTGAAGACGGTGACCCACGAGGCGGTAACCGCCGAAGAACTCGGTGGCGCCGTGACCCACACGACGCGGTCGGGAGTGGCCGACCTGGCTTTCGAGAACGACGTCGAGGCACTGCTGATGTTGCGCCGCTTCTTCAACTACCTGCCGCTCAACAACAAGGAAAAGGCGCCGATCCGGCCGACCCCCGACCCAGCCGAGCGGCTCGACTATTCGCTCGACACCCTGGTGCCGGACAACCCGAACAAACCCTACGACATCAAGGAGCTGATCACCAAGACGGTGGATGACGGCGAATTTTTCGAGCTGCAGCCGGATCACGCCAGGAACATCGTCATCGGCTTCGCGCGCATGGAAGGCCAGGCAATCGGCGTCGTCGCCAACCAGCCGATGGTGCTGGCCGGCTGCCTCGACATCAAATCCGCGATCAAGGCGGCGCGCTTCGTGCGCTTCTGCGATGCTTTCGGCATTCCGATCGTCACCTTCGTCGATGTGCCGGGCTTCATGCCGGGCACGTCACAGGAATACGGCGGCATCATCAAGCATGGCGCCAAGCTGCTCTACGCCTACGCCGAATGTACCGTGCCCAAGGTGACCCTGATCACGCGCAAGGCCTATGGCGGCGCCTACGACGTGATGGCCTCGAAGCACCTGCGCGGCGACGTCAATTTCGCCTGGCCGTCCGCGGAAATCGCCGTGATGGGCCCGAAGGGCGCGGTCGAGATCATCTTCCGCGAGGAGAAGGGTGACCCGGTCAAGGTGGCCGAGCGCGAGGCCGAATACAAGGCCAAGTTCGCCAACCCCTTCGTCGCCGGCGCGCGCGGCTTCATCGACGACGTGATCCAGCCGCACGAAACCCGCAAGCGCATCTGCCGCTCACTGGTCATGTTGCGCAACAAGAAGATCGAAAACCCGTGGCGCAAGCACGGCAACATTCCGCTCTGAGGATCGAGACATGTTCAAGAAAATATTGATTGCCAACCGGGGGGAAATCGCCTGCCGCGTCATCAAGACCGCCCGCAAGATGGGCATCCTGACCGTCGCCGTGTATTCCGAGGCCGACCGCGACGCCCTGCATGTGGAAATGGCCGACGAGGCCGTGTGCATTGGGCCGGCACCCTCCAGGGAATCCTATCTGGCGATGGACAAAATCATCGCCGCCTGCAAAGCGACCGGCGCCGAAGCCGTGCATCCCGGCTACGGCTTTCTTTCCGAGAACGAAGCCTTCTCAAGGACGATTGAAGAGGCGGGCATCATCTTCATCGGCCCGAAACATTATTCCGTGGCGGCCATGGGCGACAAAATCGCCTCGAAGAAGCTGGCGCTCGAAGCCAGGGTCAACGTCATTCCAGGCCACAACGAGGCCATCGACACGCCGGAGCAGGCGGTGAAGATTGCCCAGGACATCGGCTACCCGGTGATGATCAAGGCCTCGGCCGGCGGCGGCGGCAAGGGCCTGCGCGTCGCGTACAACGACAATGAGGCGTTTGAGGGCTTCGCCGCCTGCAAGACCGAGGCCAAGAATGCCTTCGGCGACGATCGCGTCTTCATCGAGAAATTCGTTGAGGAGCCGCGCCACATCGAGATCCAGCTGATCGGCGATGCCCACGGCAACTGCATCTACCTGCACGAGCGCGAGTGTTCGCTGCAGCGCCGCCACCAGAAGGTCATCGAGGAGGCACCCTCGCCCTTCATCGACCCGGCAACGCGCAAGGCCATGGGCGAACAGGCCGTGGCGCTGGCCAAGGCGGTCAATTACCAGTCCGCCGGCACGGTCGAGTTTGTCGTCGGCAAGGACAAAAGCTTCTATTTCCTCGAAATGAACACGCGCCTGCAGGTCGAGCATCCGGTGACCGAATTCATCACCGGCCTCGATCTGGTGGAGCTGATGATCCGCGTCGCCGCCGGCGAGAAGCTGCCCTTTTCGCAGGCCGACATCAAGCTCGATGGCTGGGCGATGGAATGCCGCATCAACGCCGAAGACCCGTTCCGCGGCTTCCTGCCGTCCACCGGCCGCCTGATCAAGTTCAATCCGCCGGCCGCGCAAAGCAGTGGCCCGCTCGCCGCGGTGCGCGTCGATACGGGCGTCTATGAAGGTGGCGAAATCTCGATGTTCTACGATTCGATGATCGCCAAGCTGATCGTGCATGGCGCCACGCGCGACGCGGCCATCGCCCGCATGCGCGATGCGCTGAACGCATTCGTCATCCGCGGCGTGGCCTCGAACATCTCTTTCCAGGCAGCGTTGATGCAGAATCCGCGCTTTGTCTCGGGCAACTTCAACACCGGACTGATCGCCGAAGAGTACCCGCAGGGCTTCAATGCCGCCGATGTGCCGCACGACGATCCGGCCATGCTGATTACCGTCGCCGCCGCCATGCATCGCCAGTATCTGGCCCGCAACGCCTTCATCAGTGGCCAGATGCCCGGGCACGAATACAAGCCGGGCGCAGACTTTGTCGTGCGTCTTGAAGATGGCAGCGACCACGCCGTAACGGTCAGCGCCGCGCCCGCCGGCGAGACTGGCTGGGATGTGTTGTTTGCCGGTGAGCGCTACGCAATTCGCTCGCCCTGGCAATTTGGCCAGGCGCTTTATCAGGGCACCTTCTGCCGCTTGCCGGGCAGCCCCAAAAGCGGCAGCGCCCCCCCGTGGGGGGCAGCGAACGAATGTGAGCGTGGGGGGGCAATGGCTGGCGAGCATTTCTGCATGCAGGTCGAGCGGCGCGGCCTCAAGTACCGCCTGTTTCACTGGGGCACCCAGGCCGACCTGATGGTGATGACGGCGCGCGCCGCCCATTTGCAATCGCTGATGCCGCACAAGACCCCGCCGGACATGTCGAAGTTCCTGCTCTCGCCGATGCCCGGACTTCTCACCCAGATCGCCGTGACGCCAGGTCAGGAGGTCAAGGCGGGTGAAGTGCTGGCGCGTATCGAGGCGATGAAAATGGAGAATGTTCTCAAGGCCGAGCGCGATTGCGTCGTCAATGAGCTGCTGGCCAAGGCGGGCGAAAGCCTCGCTGTCGATCAGCCCATCATCGGATTCAGGTAAAACAGCAGCGCCCCGAGCTATCTGACGGATTTTTAGACTTCTTTTCAATCAATTCCTTATACGATGTGATAATAGACTCCGGGCACACGGCAAATCAGTTTCGACTATGACTTTCTGGCAAAAAAAGGCGGGCGCAAACGGGGCGGGCGGCTGGACGGCGGTGGTGTTTGGCACCAACCGGATTGCCGTTGCAGATTTGGCACGCGTTCGCGATGCGCGGCCACGCGTCCTCGCCTATGACAACTTTGCCCGCGAAGGCGGCGAACTTGACGCCCTGAAGCGCCTGAAGAACGCCAAGCGCGTGGCGAAGAACCGCTGCACCACGCTGCTGTGGCATGGCCAGTACCAGTTGCTGCAGGTCGAAGCGCCCGGCAGCCTGCCCGAGAATACGCCGCGCGCGGAGATGCGCGAGGCACTGCGCTGGCGCATCAAGGAAATGGTGGATTTCCCGATTGAGCAAGCCACTATCGACATTCTGGATATTCCCGTGCAGGGTGCCCGCACGCCCCAACTGTGGGTGGTGGCGACCAGTCACGCGGTATTGCGGCCGCGCATCCAGCTGTTTCAGGACGCCAAGGTGCCGCTGGCCGCCGTCGACATCCCCGAACTGGCGCAGCGCAATCTGGCCGCCCTGTTCGAGGAACCGAACCGCGGCCTGGCGCTGGTGGCGTTCAACGACAAGGGCGGGCTGCTCACCGTCAGCTATCAGGGCGAGCTTTACATGACTCGCCACATCGACGTCAGCGGGCCGGAGCTTACCGGCACGGATGCCAGCGCACTGCACGAACGCGTACTGCTCGACATCCAGCGCTCGCTCGACAGTTTTGACCGCAATTTCAGCGCGATTCCGCTGAACCGTCTGCTGGTCGGCCCGCTGCCGGGTGGCGAGGCTTTTGTCGAGTATCTCGGCGGCAATCTGTCGCTGCCGGTCAAGGCGGCAAATCTGGCAGAGGTGATGGACTTCGCGGCAACCCCCCGGCTGACAGAAACCGCCACCCAGGCCGAAGCCTGGCTTGCGCTTGGCGCAGCCTTGCGGGACGAGTGACGGGATAACGATGAGCCAGCAAATCAATCTTTACGATAGCGCACTACTCAAACAGCGCGACTTGCTGACACTTGGCAATGTAGCCATCGCCGGCGTTCTGCTGCTCGCCGCGGTGCTGGCGCTGGGAATGCTGGCGCGCCATGAGGTGCCTGCACTGACGGCACAAACCGCCGCCAACGATGCGCAGCTCCAGGCGGCGCGCGCACAGATCACCTTATTGGGTCAGCAGCTTGCCGGCCGCAAGCCTGATCCACGCCTCGAACAGGAGCTCGGCGCCGCACGTCTGTTGCTGGGAGCGCGCGGTGAAGTGCTGACCACACTGCAACAGCGTCTGGGGCCGCATGCCGGCTCGTACGCCGAATACCTGCGTGGCTTTTCCCGCCAGTCGGTGGCCGGCCTGTGGCTCACCGCCTTCGATTTCGATGGCAGCGGTGGCATGGAAATTCATGGGCGCACCGTCGATCCGGCACTGTTGCCGGAATATATCCGCCGGCTCGGCAGGGAGCAGGCGTTTCAGGGGCGCACTTTCGCGGCACTGAAACTCGACGAGGGCAAGCTCGATCCCGTGGTCAACACGCCACCCGCGGCAGCGGCGGCCAAGGCACCCTTTCATGATTTCATGCTGATCCCGGCCAGGGCCGACGGCAAGCCCGCAATGTCGCCCCCGGCAACGATGGGAGGACCCGGCTGATGGCTGACGGCAACGCCCTCAAGGCGCACTGGCAAGGCTGGTCCGAGCGCTTCGCCGCCATGCTGCCGCGCGAAAAGTACATGGTCATTGGCGCCCTGGCGGTGGCTATTCTGTTTGGCGGCTTCTCGTACTGGATAGAGCCCGGCCAGCAACAAACGGCCCGCTTGAAGAAGACCCTTGCCCAGCAGCAGACCGAACAGGAACAACTGAACGTCCAGCTGGCTGGCCTGAAGTCGCAGAACATTGATCCCGATGCCGCGAATCGCACCCAGTTGCTGTTGCTGCGTGACCAGCTGTCGGCCTCCGAGCGTGACCTCAAGGCCTTCGACCGGACCCTGGTGGCTCCGGCACAGGCCCCGGCCCTGCTGCAGACCCTGCTGACCCGTCATCGCGGCCTGACGCTGGTCAGCCTGAAGACCCTGTCAGCGCAGCCCCTGATCGATCCCCCGGCGGCCAAGGAAGGCGAAAAAACCGCAGCAGACGCCAACAAAGCAGCGGCAGACCCAATGCCCGGCGGCAACATCTACAAGCATGGCGTGGAAATCAGGCTCGCCGGCAATTACCAGGACCTGCTGGCCTATGTGAGCGAACTCGAAAACAGCCGGCAAAAACTGCTGTGGGGCAACATGCGCCTTACTGTCAAGAAACATCCGGTCAGCGAATTAACCCTGATTGTTTATACCTTGAGTCTGGATGCGACATGGCTAGCCATTTAAAGCATTTTCTGTCAGCGTCCATTTTGGCGATGGCGGGCGTGGCGCACGCCCAGCTGGCCGACCCGACCCGGCCACCCGCCGCCATCAATGCCGCAGCGGGCGATCCGGCCAATGCAGCGATTTATGATTCCAGCGGTTTACAATCCGTGATCCTGCGGAAGGGGGGCAAGCCGGCGGCGCTGATCAATGGCAGCGTGGTCGAGCTGGGCGGCAAGGTCGGTGAAGCCCGGCTGATCAGGATCAATGAAGACAAAGTCGTACTGCGAGGTCCGCAGGGAGATGAAACCCTGCGCCTGATTCCCGCTGCCGAGAAGAAAGTCGGCGCCGGCGGTACGGCGCAAAAACACGCGCAGCCAACTGCGCAAAACAGAAAGACCGACAAATGCGAATATTGATCCTGTTGCCCTTTCTCGTCTTGCTGGCAGCCTGCGCGGCGCCTCAACAGCGTCCCGATGTCGTTCGGGACCGCATCGGCGAAGAGCTTGCCCAGGCATCCGCCGGCCGCCAGTCCGCCGCTGCCGCCGAGCGCGCCCTGCTGATGCCGCTGACAGTCGAAATGCCCAAGCAGGAATACCACGAGCCGCGCTTCGACTTGTCCGTGGTCGACGCACCGGCAACCCAAGTGTTCATGGCGCTTGTCACCGGCACGCGTTACAACATGCTGGTCGGCCCGGAAGTCAGCGGCACCATCACCGTCAACCTGAAGGATGTGACAATCAGGGAAGCGCTGGAATCGATTCGCGAACTGTATGGCTACGAGTTCAACATCAGTGGCAAGCGCATCGCGATCCAGCCGCACACCCTGCAAACTCGCGTGTTTCAGGTGAACTATCTGGCAATGGCACGTAAGGGTGACAGCACGCTTACAGTAGGTTCAAGCCAGCAGTACTCCGGCACCACCACTACCGGGCAAATGGTGGGCTCAGCGCAGCAATCTTCGGGGGGGGTAGGGGCGCAGTCAGCACAACAAAGTGCCTACGACCCATCAGGCAGTAATGTGCGAACCGATAACAATATCGACTTTTGGAGTGAGCTTGAAAAAGCGCTCGTTGCTATCGTGAGTGAGGAAGCCACGACTACCCCGCCCTCGAGCAGCGCCCCCAAGGTCATAGTCAACAAGGTATCCGGGACTGTTGTTGTTCGAGCCAGGCCGCGCGATTTGCGCTTAGTAGAGGAATACTTGAATTCATCTAGGCTGTTCGTTCAACGGCAAGTCATGCTGGAGGCAAAAATTCTTGAGGTGCGCCTCACGGAAGGCTCTCAGGCGGGCATCAACTGGAGCTCATTCAACGGGGTAAATAATCGCTTTTCGGCGGGGGTGGTTCAGCCTGGAACCCTTTTGCGTACCCCGCCAGGGATGGCAGTCGAACTAACAACCCCCCCCCCAGTGGGAGTCCTCAATCGTACTGATGAAATCATATCCAACAGTGGTACTTTTTTGCCTGGAAAGGCGGGCTTAATTGCGGCTTCAGCGCTGGGAAAGGGGTTCGTCGGTTTGGCATTTCAGTCGGCCAACTTCGCGGCTTTGCTTAACTTTTTGGAAACCCAGGGCTCGGTATCAGTGCTCTCCAGCCCCCGTGTAGCCACCCTGAACAATCAAAAAGCAATGCTCAAGGTGGGCACGGACGAAGTATATGTGTCCGGCTTTATCATGGCCCCTTCGACATCGACTACCGGCACGAATACGACGACGACGACATCGGTACCGAGCCCGCAGACTGCCAGACTTTTTTCCGGCATTTCTCTGGATGTCACGCCGCAGATTGACGAGGATGGGAATATCGTTCTGCATGTACATCCAGCCATCAGCACTGTGCGAGAGGTTCAAAAAACTTTTAATTTAGGTAGTGCGGGAATTGTCACCCTGCCATTGGCCTCACGCGAAGTTAATGAAACCGACAGTATCGTTCGTGTGCAAGACGGTAACATCGTGGCTATCGGCGGCATGATGCATCAGTATCAATCTTCTGACCGATCAGGGCTGCCCGGTACCACAGGCTCGGCATTCGGTGTTTTGACAGGCCAAAGAGGTTCACAATCGTATAAAAGCGAAATGGTAATTTTGCTCAAGCCGACCATCATCCATGATGATCGCGCCTGGATGAAGGACATCGAACAAAGCGGTGAGCGCGTGCGCAACCTGGGGTTGCCGCCCCTGTCCGTGCCGCTGCAGTAAGGTGTATCTCGCGCACTTCGGCCTTAATCAAGCCCCGTTCGGCATTACGCCGGACACCGAATTCATTTATCCCAGCAACAGCCATCGCGAGGGACTCAACCTGCTGAATCTGGCGCTGGCCAGCGGCGAAGGTTTCATCAAGGTGGTGGGCGAGGTCGGTACCGGCAAGACCTTGCTGTGCCGCAATTTTCTTGCCGAACTGGGCACGGACTGGAAAGCCGCCTATCTCCCCAACCCTCAGATGGAGCCACGTGCCTTTCTGCGTGAGGTGGCGGACGAAATCGGCATATCCGCTGGCGCGCCCGAGGCGTCCCACATCGTCAAGCGCCTCAATCTCCGCCTGCTCGATCTGGCGCGCACCGACCAGAAGGTCGTGCTGTGCATCGACGAGGCGCAGACCATGCCGCGGCTGACGCTCGAGAGCCTGCGCCTGCTGTCCAATCTCGAAACCGAGAAGCGCAAGCTCCTGCACATCGTCCTGTTTGGCCAGCCCGAACTGGATGACATGCTGGCGGCGCATTCGGCACGCCAGATCAGGCAGCGCATTGCCTTCAATCACCGGCTGCGCGGGCTTGATCTCGATGAAGTCGGCCACTACGCCGCACAGCGCCTGCGCATTGCCGGGCACAACGGGGATCCGCTGCTCTCCCGCGCAGCGGTAAGAGCCCTGCATCGCCAGTCCGGCGGCACGCCCCGGCTGGTCAACATTTTGGCGCACAAGGCGCTGCTGGCTGCATTTGGCGAAGGGCGGCAGCAGGTCGACGCGCGCCACGTCAGAATTGCCGCCAAGGATACCGAGGGGGCAAAACAACCCTCGTGGTGGCCATGGTAATTATGTTGCACCCCATCCCCATTGACCAGACAAGGGGGATCGCTGTGCTATCCCCGGCGGTAACGACATGAGCGTAATCAACCAGATGTTGCGCGATTTGGACGCGCGCCACGCCAGCAAGCAGGAGCGCGCCGGACTGCCAGCGCAATTGCGTACCCTGCCCCCCCTTCCGGTGACCCGCGCAAAGCAGTGGCGCTTGCTGGCCGGCGGCATGGCGGCAGGTGCGCTGATCGCCGGAGTGCTTGTCACCTTGTTCATGGACGCCGGACCAGCCGCGCCACCCGCCGCCCTGCCGCCGGCCGCGCCGGTCGTCGCCCCGATACCGCCACCCACGTCCCCGGCGCCAAATGCTGAAGAAGAGTTGCGCGGGTCCTTCGATTTTGGGGAAATGAAACTGGCAACCCAATTAATGGCATTTCCCGAACCACTGCCGGAGCCGGTGCCTGATCCGACACCGGCTCCGGCTCCGGCTCCGGCTCCGGCCACCCCGCCACCCCTCGTCAAGCCGACACCCGAGCCCGCCAAACCGGCGCCGCTACCTGCGCCGACACCGGCAGTGCCACGCGAAACGAAGCCGACCGCAACCCCGAGCGCCCCGCCGCCGCTGGCCGAGGCGCAGATCGAGAAACGCTCCAAAGAGGGCCGCGCACACGATCAGGCCGAGGGCGAATACAACAAGGGCGTACAGGCGGTACGGCGCGGCGACAGCGGCGCCGCACTGCTCTTACTGCAGCGCGCCCTTGAACTCGAACCCGCTCACGTCAAGGCACGCCAGGCATTGCTGTCGGTGCTGGTCGGCGCCAAGCAATGGACCGAGGCCCGGCAGGTGGCAAAAACCGGCCTGGCAGTGGACCCCACCCAGGCCGGCCTGGCGGCGATTCTCGCCCGCCTGCAGTTCGAACAGGGCGACACGGCAGCGGCGCTCGACACGCTGGCGCGCCACGCCGCCCACGCCACCGGCAATGCGGATTTTCAGGGACTGTTTGCCTATCTGCTGCAAAAACAGCAACGCCCGGCCGAAGCCGCGCAACGCTTTCAGGCCGCGCTCGCCCTGCGCCCCAACGAAGGCCGCTGGTGGTTCGGCCTCGGGCTGGCGCTCGAATCGGCGCACCGCGGCAGCGAGGCAAAAGAAGCCTATGCCAGGGCCAGGGAGGTCGGCAACTTGCCGCCCGAGATGGCGTCAGTGGTCGAGCAAAAACTCAGATAAAAGCCCGCCCTCCCCCCGCCCCTCCCTCGCGGGAGGGGTGACTGTTGCTCGCTACGCTCGTTTGTTACGGGGTGCTCCCATTTGGGTTTCTGTGCGGTTTGCGCCTGACGGCGCGTGCCGCGTTTGCTTGGGACGGCCCGGCGCAAAACGCTACTGATGGCCTTTTACCGCACGCGCCGCGACCCAGTTGACGACGGACGTCGCGCCATGGTCCTTGAGTGTGCGCGCTACGGCGTTCAAGGTGGCGCCAGTGGTCATCACATCGTCTACGACAATCACCGCCTTGCCCGACAAGTCGGCGCTGCAGGCGAAGGCATGGCGCACATTGCCCTGCCGCGCCCGCCAGGGCAGTTGGCTTTGTGGTGCGGTGTCACGCGTCCGCAGCAGACTGCTCACATCGAGCGGCAGTTGCAGGGCGCGCGCCAGGGGGCGGGCAATTTCCACCGCCTGATTGAAGCCACGTTCGCGCAAACGCGCGGCGGACAGCGGCACCGGCATGATAATGGCCCCCCCCGCAAACGCCGCTACGCGGCGTTCTGTGCGGCAAAGCCGCATCCCGCTTCGCGGGACCAGCCCTCGGCTGTCCTGCGGCCTGCGGCCTTGTCCCCCCAGGGGGCCAAGCAACACTTGGGACGGCCCGGCGTGTTGCTTGACGCCGCCTTCCGGGTGCGCGCCCGCCAACATGCCCGCCGCCAGAAAGTCGGCGCTGGCGAGACGGCGACCGAACTTGAGCATCAGCACCAAACGGTCGGCCGGGAACGCATACTGCCAGATCGCCAGGGTCGCATCGAAGGCCGGCGGCTTGGCGAGGCAGGCGCCGCAGGCTGGCGCAGCCGTACCCAGCGGCGCGGCGCAGACCGGGCAGCACGGCACCGGCAATGGCGGCAAATCGGCATGGCAGGCGGCGCAAAGCGCGTGCTGGCCGGCATGCCGGCCACACAGCAGGCAAGCCTGGGGCAACAGAACCGGCAACAGGTGGTTCAGACCGTTACGCAGACGCGAAAGAATTGACAAGGCAGCAGACATTGCGGAAGATCGAGCGCCCTTCATCATGCAATTGCCGACGATTATCCCATGCAAATAGACACGCCCACGCCACACACATCCGTTACGACCGAGCAGGTCGAAGCCCTGTTCGCACTGCCGTTCATGGACCTGTTGCAGCGCGCCCACGCCGTGCACCGTGCGCACCACGATGCCAACGCCGTGCAGCGCTCCACCCTGCTGTCGATCAAGACCGGCGGCTGTTCGGAGGATTGCGGCTACTGTTCGCAATCCGCGCGCCGCGACACCGGCATCGAACGCGGCAAACTGATGGAACTCGCAGAGGTTCAGCAGGCCGCCAGGGCCGCCAGGGAGAGCGGCGCCAGCCGCTTCTGCATGGGCGCCGCCTGGCGCGGACCGAAGGAAGGCGACCTCGGCCGGGTGATCGAGATGGTGCGCGTCGTCAAGGAACTCGGGATGGAAAGCTGCCTGACCCTCGGACTGCTCGGTGAAGGCCAGGCCGAACAACTGGCCGCCGCCGGCCTCGACTACTACAACCACAACCTCGATACCGGAGCGGAATATTACGATCGGGTGGTGACCACCCACAGCCAGGCGGCGCGGGTGGATACGCTGAGCCGGGTGCGCGCCGCCGGCATGAAGATCTGCTGCGGCGGCATCATCGGCATGGGCGAGGAACGCCACGTCCGCGCCGCGTTGATCGCCCAGCTTGCCGGCATGAATCCGCCACCCGAATCGGTACCGATCAACCACTTGGTCGCCGTGCCGGGCACGCCCATGGAAAATGCCCCGGCGCTCGATCCCTTCGAATTCGTGCGCACCATCGCCGCCGCCCGCATCACCATGCCCGCCAGCTTCGTGCGGCTGTCCGCCGGGCGCCAGCAGATGAGCGACGAACTGCAGGCACTATGCTTCTTTGCAGGCGCCAATTCGATTTTCTACGGCGAGCGCCTGCTCACCACCGAGAATCCGGAGGCGGGGCGCGACCAGGCCCTGTTCGAGCGTCTGGGCTTAAAAGGCGTTTGATGCCCGCCCCTCCCATCCTCCCCTCGCGGGGAGGTGACTGTCTTTTGCCTACGGCCGCCGCTACGCGGCTTAACGCCGGCTTTGCCGGCATTAGCCTGCGCCGCAACGGCGCGACTCGTCGCTTGTTGTCGCTGCGCTCGTCCATTACGGGGCGCGTCGTTGTGGACTGCGGCGCGGGTTGCGGCTGGCGCCGCGTGCCGCCTTGCCTTGGGGCGGCCCGGCGGCAAGGCTGCAAAATAATAAGACAACCGTGATTCGACAAAATTTTGCCAATGCTGCCGGCAGTTACGACAGCGCCGCCGTGCTGGCGCGCGAGGTCGGCCAGCGCATGGCCGAGCGGCTCGCTGTGGTGCGCCTGGCACCGCGGCGCTGCGCCGACATCGGCTGCGCCACCGGCGATGGCATGCGCGAACTGCAGCGCCGCTATCCGGCCGCACTGCCGCTGGCGGTGGATTTTGCGCTGCCGATGCTGCAAGCCGTGGCAGCCCGCACCGGCTGGTGGGCGCGCCAGCGCGGCCACGCCCCGCGCTGCATCAACGCCGATGTGCGCGCGCTGCCGTTGGCCGCCGCCAGCCTCGACCTGGTCTGGTCGAACCTGATGCTGCACTGGCTATCAGACCCGGCCGAGTTGCGCCAAGCCTTTGCGGAAATGCAGCGCGTACTGACCACCGGCGGCCTGCTGCAATTCGCCATGCTGGGTCCCGACACCTTGAAGGAATTGCGGGCTGCCGGTGCGGCAACCGCAAGTTTCCTCGACATGCACGACATCGGCGACATGCTGGTGGGGGCAGGCTTTGCCGACCCGGTGATGGAAATGGAAATGCTGACGCTGACCTATCCGACCGCGCGCGGCTTCCTGACCGACCAACGCCGGCTCGGCGTACGCGATGGTTTGCTTGGTCGGCTCGGCTGGCGCCAGTGGCGCCAGGTGTTCGCCGCCTGGGAGCGGGTCGACGGGCTGCTGCCGGCACGCTTCGAGATCGTCTATGGCCATGCGTGGAAGGTGGCGCCCCGCGTCACCCCCGACGGGCGCGCCATCCTGCGCTTTCACCAGCCCGGCGCTTCGGGCGGGTAATTGTCCTCCTCCTGCACGGTCAGCAGGTGGGTGAGCAGCGCGCGCAGGCGGGCCGGCCCGAAGGGTCGCGACAACAGCAGGTGCGGAACACCGTCAGCGGATTGCGCCGGAGCCGGGCCCGGCCCCTTGCTGATGATCAGCGCCGGCAGCGGATGACCGGTGGTGGCGGTGAGCCAGTCGAGTGTGGTCCGGGCCATTTCCGTTCCCGACGTGCCTTGCTGCATGTCCCAGATCAGCACGGCAGGCGGGCCGCTGCTGGCGATCCGGTCTTTCGCCGCTTCCGCGGTCGCGCAAAGCGAAACCACGCAAGCCCAGTCGGTGAGTTGGGCGAACAGTTCGGGCATTGCGGCAGGGTCATCACTCAGCAACAGGATGCGCGCGCCCGCCAGGGGATCATCCGAAGACTCCGCGAATTCATCTTCGCGGAGCGGTGCCGGGACCCGTGGAATGGTGATGCTGAAGCGCGAACCATGGCCTACCCGCGAACACAGATGCACAGGATGATCGAGCAGTGCTGCCGTACGGCGCACGATGGCGAGCCCCAGCCCCAATCCTTTGGATGGATCGCGCTCGGGATTGTCGAGCTGGACCAGTTCCTCGAAGATCGCATCGTGCGCAGCCTCCGGAATACCCGGGCCGGTATCCCAGACTTCGATGCGCGTATGCTCGGCACTGCAGCGGCTGGCAACGAGAATGCCGCCCTGCCTGGTATGGCGCAAGGCATTGCTGAGCAGGTTGAGCAGAATGCGATGCAACATCGCCGGATCGGTCATCAGCCAGCAGTCGCTTATCCGGGTGCGCAACTCCAGACCCTTGGCATGTGCCATTTCGGCAAAGTCATCGACGAGGTGGCCGATGACCTCGGTGGCGCTTACCGGTCGGCGTTCCACTTGATACACCTTGCCATCGATCCGCGAGAAGTCGAACAGGGTGTCGAGCAGAGCCTGCAGGCTGCGCACGGTCTGCGCAAGTTTCTTCACTTGCGGCAACAGCGGGCTGCGACGCGCATCGCGCTCGAGCCGGTCGACAAACAGGCCGAGCGCTTGAACCGGTTGGCGCAGGTCGTGGCTTGCCGCGGTAAAGAAACGGCTGCGCGATTGGGCGGCGGCTTCGGCGTCGTCGCGCTCATGGCGCAAGCTCGCGGTGGCCTTGGCAATGCGGGCGGCCAGCTCTTCCTGGGTTTGCGCCACCGCCGCCGCCATCTCATTGATGCCATCAGCCAGATTGCCCAGTTCATCCGTGCCGGCACCCGCCACCCGCAGATGGGTGCGGCCCTGGCCAATCCCGGTGACAACACCGCGGATACTGTTCAACATGTTGATGAGACCGCGCGACAGGGCCAGTGCCAGGATGGCGGCAAACAACAGAACAAACACCATCGCCAGTGATGCGTAGCCGGCGGCGCGCAGTATTTCCTCGTTGAGGGACTGGTTTGAAACCAGCAGATGCAACTGGCCTAGCGGTGGCATGTCCCGGCTCTGGGGCACCGAGAACAGATCGCTATCGGCGTTGCTGGCTGCGCGTATATCCTGAACATGCCAGTGCAGCAAGGGTTCAACACCAGACGGCGGATCAAAACCGATAATTGCGCCATCCGCAAGCGGCAAGCGCGAAACCGGCACGGTCGTTGCGAGCACTTCGCCATGGGCATCGAGAATGGCTGCCCCATGCACATCAGGCTCGGAAACCGCAGCGGTCAGGAGGCTGTGCAGACCTTCGACGCCGCCGACAAACAGATCGTATTCGGCAGCAGCGGCCAATTGCCGGGCCAGCGCAGCCAGACGGCGATGCTGCTCGACATGCAATTGCTTCGATTGCTCGAACAACAGCACAGCCGTGATCAGCAATGCCACCAGAACCGCCGGCACCATGGCAACCAGCAGAATGCGGCTGCGGATGCCGAGTGGTTTCATGATCGCCGCAATCCCCAACAAAGCTCACATGACGCTCCCCGTAACAGATGCGCGTAGCGCGCAACAGTCGCCTCCCCGCGCATGGAGGACGGGAGGGGTGGAGCTTGCGGCGGATCCTTAATGCAGACCGGAGATGTAGTCTGCGACGGCACTGATTTCGGCGTCGGTCATTTTGACGGCGATCATCCGCATCATCTGGTTGGGATCATTGGTGCGCTCGCCGACACGAAAGGCCTTCAACTGGGCCTCGGTGTACTCGCTGAATTGGCCGGCAATGCGCGGATACTGCGCCGGCAGGCCGGTGCCGGTCGGACCATGGCAACCGGCACAGGCCGGTAAGCCTTTGCTGACATCTCCGGCACGATACAGCTTGCGGCCCAGTTCAAAGGTGGCGCGATTCTTGAGTTCGCCCCCAAGCTGTTTTTGTGAGGCAAAGTAGGCCGCGAAGTCTTGCATCTGCTCTTCGGTGAAGGCGGCGATCATGCCGTTCATGATGGGATTGACCCGCTCGGCCTTGCCATCAGGGCCCGCCTTGAAATTTTGCATCTGCTTGAACAGGTAAGCGGCGTGCTGCCCCGCGATCTTCGGGTTCGCGGCCAGCGGACTGTTGCCGTCGGTGCCATGACAGGCAGCGCAGACGGTCGCGGCAATCGGCTGTCCGCGTGCGGCATCGCCCTTGTAGGTTGCGGGCTTGGCCGGCTCGCTGGCCTGCACGGCGCAGGCCAGTGTGAGCGTGGCCAGAGAAAACATGGGCATGGACAAGAAACGTGGCATCCGTGACATCAAAAGGTGCTCCTCTGAGAACTGCTGCAATGACAATCGCGCTATTGTATACCGGCTTGTATTATTTACGCCTTTTTGCCACGCCAGCCTTCATGCCGACCTCCCTGTTCCGCCACGCCAGCTTCGAAATTTCGGTCGCCCAACCCCAGGCCATGGCTCAGGCTGGCGGTGCCGAAATCGCCTTCGCTGGACGCTCCAATGCCGGCAAGTCCTCCGCGATCAATACCCTGGTCGGCCATACCCGGCTCGCCTATGTCTCGAAAACACCGGGCCGCACCCAGCTCATCAACCTGTTTCGCCTGAAAAACGGCGCGGCTCTGGTTGACCTGCCAGGTTACGGATATGCCGACGTACCCCTGGCCGTGCGCCTGCAATGGCAGGGACTTCTCGAACATTACCTGACGCGGCGCGAGGCCTTGGTCGGACTGGTACTGATCATGGATGCGCGCCGACCGTTCACCGACCTCGACCGTCAGATGATCGGCTGGTTCGCCACCACCGGCAAGCCGCTACATTGCCTGCTGACCAAGTCCGACAAGCTGACGCGCCAGGAGCAGACCATGACGCTCGCCGCCGCACGCCGTACCGCCAGCGCCGACTTTCCCGCCGTGCCGATCACGCTGCAACTATTTTCGAGTTTGAAGAAAACCGGGATGGAAGAGACTGAGCAGATCGTCGCCGGCTGGTTGGATGCGGCAAATCAAACCCGTGCAACCAGCCCGGCAGCGGTTCTTGGCGAAGGGGAAGACGGTCCATAATGGCTCCTCTGGGAGCTTTTTCTTTTGCAGCAAAGCTGCAAAAGAAAAAGCTCCCGGCCAAAGGGGATAAAGCCGGGAGCTTAATGCTCCGATAAGCACCGGAGCACCCGCCCAGGGAGGGAGGACGGGGGAGGATTCAACACCCTCCGCTTAATATGATAGGTATTCGACAAATAAGTTCAAGTATTTTTTAACGCCGTTCTTGAAAGCCAAGACCATGATTATTAAAGGTGTATTTCCCGGCACACGCATGCGGCGCATGCGGCGCGACGAATTTTCCCGCCGCCTGATGCGCGAGTCGGCACTGACGGCAGCAGACCTTATTTATCCGGTGTTCGTACTCGAGGGAAACGGGCGAACCGAGCCGGTTGCTTCGATGCCTGGCGTCGAGCGCGTCAGTCTCGACCGCCTGCTGCCCATCGCCGAGCGGGCGCTGAAGCTCGGCATTCCGGCGCTGGCGCTATTTCCGGTGATCGATGCCGCGCGGAAGAGCCTTGGCGCCGAGGAAGCCTGGAATCCGGACGGACTGGCGCCGACCGTCGTGGCGCGACTGAAAAAGGAGTTTCCCGAACTGGGCGTCATCACCGACGTGGCACTCGACCCCTACACCAGTCATGGCCAGGACGGCCTGATCGATCCGAACGATCCGACCGGCTACGTGATGAACGACGAGACGCTGGAAGCGCTGGCGAAGCAAGCGCTCACCCACGCGCAAGCCGGTGCCGATGTGGTGGCGCCATCGGACATGATGGACGGACGAATCGGCGTGATCCGGACTACGCTGGACGCCAGAAAGCTGATTCATACCCGCATCCTGGCCTATTCGGCGAAGTATGCCTCGAGCTTTTACGGCCCCTTCCGCGATGCGGTCGGCTCCAGCGGCAACCTCGGCAAGGGCAACAAATACACCTACCAGATGGACCCGGCCAATTCCGACGAGGCCCTGCGCGAAGTGGCGCTCGACATCGCCGAAGGCGCCGACATGGTGATGGTCAAGCCGGGCATGCCCTACCTCGACATCGTGCGGCGCGTGAAAGATGAATTCGGCGTGCCGACCTACGCCTACCAGGTCAGCGGCGAATACGCGATGCTGAAGGCCGCGGCGGCCAACGGCTGGCTG